>NZ_FJND01000012.1:0-79921 GCF_900067165.1 Trichococcus sp. ES5 | reverse complement strand
CGCGAAAGCGAAGGTTGTGAAGCCAATGTACTTTTTTCAAGCATCTGCTGGAAGAAAGGATCATGACGTAAGATGTTGGCAGATGCATCGGTATCATAGCCTGCAATTAATTGGAAAATCAGTTGTTCAAGGATGGTTTCATTTGAATGTGTAGGTAAAAGACGGGAGTCTTGAAAATGAAGCTCTTTCTCCATCAACTGTTCGAATCCGATTGAATAAAGGAATTCTTTAACTAAAACGAGACCAGCATCCGTGGAGAGATTACCTCCAGTATTTGTAACCGTCATTTTTTTTTTGAAGTTTAGCGTGTTTTCGTGTAAAGTTGCTATTGAGAGAACCCCTTTCTTTGGTTGTTGGTCGTACATTAACCATAACAGATTGGGGTTCTTTTTTCACACCTTTTGGGTGTGAACTGGAAAGACAAAATATATTGGAAGACTAACGTTTCATGACGTTTTCTGAAAATCTATGAATAATTCAGGTAATTCAGGTAATAATATTTAATTTTTTTTTCATTGACAGAGAGCCATTCTAAAAGTATAATAAAATAGTTGGTTTTGCGGTCATGGCGGAATGGCAGACGCGCCAGCTTGAGGGGCTGGTGGGAGTATCTCCCGTGGAAGTTCGAGTCTTCTTGGCCGCATCATAATTCAAAAAAAGGTTCCTAACATCAGAGAGATGTCAGGAACCTTTTTTGCTTAGATGATAACTAGGTAAAAATCAAACCGTACTGCTGATCATGTTTTACTGAGGTAAATTATTCATTGCATATTGTGCTTGTTCAGCAGTGTATCCTTCGTAAATCAATTGGTCATATAAACCCTGATCGGAAAAAGAGGAGTATTCTAAATAATCAATGGCTGTTTGAAGCGCATTCTGATTCCAATCCGTTGTCACATTATCAAGTGCATACTGTGCTTGTTCAGCAGCGTAACCCTCGTAAACCAATTGATCATACAAGCCTGGATAAGAGAAAGAAGAGTAATCCAAATAGTCGACGGCTGTTTGGAGTGCGTTCTGATTCCAATCGGTTGCGACATTATCAATCGCGTATTGTGCTGCATCTTCGGGGAACCCTTCGTATAAGAGTTGATCGTATAATCCTTGCTTAGAAAAACTTGAATAATTGAGGTAATCCTCTGCGCTGCCGAGTGCATTTCTGAACTCCCTTGAAACATCCGGCTGCGGAGCGGGCTCTTCGACAGGGGCAATCACTATTTCTTCGCTGACTGCCGGAATTGATTCTGGCACTGATTCTGAGGTGGCCATTGCAGCTGATGATGCTTCTTCTGAAACTTCAACATCAGTGCTCGTTCCGCAGGCAGTCAAAATTAATGCACTACCAAACAATAATAAGTAATTTTTCATGATGATTCCTCCAGTTAGTTTTTTTATATCAACCGCAGAAGCGGTGAATATCATAAACCAGGAAAAATAACGCGGTTTTACGAACCACCTATAATCAGGGCGGTCAGTTTTTGTTTTTTAAGAGTATCGATCAGGAGATTGTGGTCTGTAATTTGGATATTAAATAACTTCTTCAATTCCATCGGTATCTTCTGCTCACGTTAATAGAATTATACCTCATAAATCGACAAATATTGCACACAAAATAAAATATTTTATTTGTACGAGTATAGAAATAACCTGTTTGATATTTGACATTCTTGTGTTGTATAGCTGTCAGTCCGATTTTGATTCAAAAAGTTTGATACTACTCTTTTTATCCAGCATATATCTGTTATAATGGCGTGGATATCTTTTTCCTGAAAGTTATCCCATACAAAGGAGGGGGCTAATTTGAAACTTTTACATACATTAAAACCGATAGTTGCAGTCATTGCCGGGAATATTATTGTCGCATTTGCGATAGCGGCGTTTATTTTGCCGAAAAATCTGATCGCCGGTGGATCGACGGGGCTTGCCATCATTTTGAATCATTTCTTCGGGTTGAACATTTCTTTGGTCGTGCTGATTTTCAATGGTCTCATGTTTTTCATCGGAGCCGCGTTGTTGGGAAGGAAGTTCGCGTTGACGACGATCCTGAGCACGATCATTTTCCCGACGTTTTTGACTTTTTTCCGGACAGTGCCCGCTTTGCAGAACATGACGGATGACATTTTGCTTTCGGCGATCTACGCTGGAATCCTGTGCGGGTTGGGTGTGGGGCTGGTGTTCAAGGTCGGCGCTTCTACGGGCGGGATGGATATTCCGCCGCTGCTCCTGAACAAGCATTTCCGCATCCCGGTTGCAGTGGGAATGTATGCGTTCGACGTCATTTTATTGCTGATCCAGGCGTTCTTTTCCAGCATGGAAGAGATTCTTTATGGGCTCATCATGGTGTTCCTGACGTCCATCGTCATCAACAAAGTGATGGTAACCGGAACGAATAAGATGCAGCTTTTCATCATTTCCAAAAAGTTCGAGGAAATCAAAGAGGCGTTGCTGTATGTGCAGGATGTCGGTCTGACCCTGGTGAATATCGAAACGGCTTTTGAGGGGGCGCAGCAGCAAGCGGTGCTGTGCGTCATCGAGCAGCGTAAGTTGTCGGCCATCAATGCCTTGGTCAACGATATCGATCCATTTGCTTTCGTGATTATCGGGCAGGTGCATGAGGTTGCCGGGAAGGGTTTCACACTGGAACGCCAGTCCGGATTAGTCGAATAGAATCAAAAAACTGAGGCGTGATCCGAGATTCGGATCACGCCTCAGTTTTTCTGTAATTAAAAGTGGATGTTTCATGACTGGGTTACCGGTCCAAATTGGGCGATCAAGTCATGGATTGTCGGCTGTTCTCTTTGCGTTCATACGCAAACAACCGAGAGATCCACGAAGCGTCGGCTGTTCTGGCCGAATGCGGACGCAAACAACCGAAAGATCCACGAAGCGTCGGCTGTTCCGGCCGGACGCGGAAGCAAACAACCGAGAGATCCACGAAGTGTCGGTTGTTCCGGACGACCGCGGATGCAAACAGCCGAGAGAACCGCGAAGTGTCGGCTGTTCCAGCCGAACGCGGAAGCAAACAACCGAGAGAACCGCGAAGTGTCGGCTGTTCCGGCCGGACGCAGATGCAAACAGCTGAGAGAACCGCGAAGTGTCGGTCGTTCCGGACGAACGCGGATGCAAACAGCCGACATAGCTCATGAACAACGGTTGTTCCGGCATGAAATCAGTATCCGCGGACGGCTTTTTTCGGAACGTACAATTGTGGGTTGGTTTTGGCGATAACAGCCAGCACCATGATCGTGAATGCACCGGTCGCCAAGGCGCTGGCGCCGTTCAGCGTGATGGAGTAGAACCATGCGCTCCAGCCTTCAGGCGCGTAGGATCCCCAGAAATAGTAGCCGGCGATCGTGTGCCAGAAATAGCGGCCGACAGTCCCGACGACAGTGCCTATAAAGACATTCCACAAAAGCATTTTTTTATTTTGATCCGCAATCGCCTGTTGCACTTTCGGCGTGAAAAGACCCGCCAAACCAGTGAAACCAAAGGCGATGAAGTACTCGATGAAACCTTGCAGCGGCGTTAAAATATAGGCCGTCCCGATCAGAATGTGCAGCACGCCCCACAGGAAACTGGCGAAGAAACCGGGGACCAAACCGCGGCGCAGGCAGTAAAGCAGCATGACCGGTGCTCCCACCGTGACGGAAAAACTTGGGCCAATATTGAAAGGGATCAGGGATAAAACGGTTGCTAAAGCAGCAATGATGGTTCCTTCGATCCAGATGTTCAGATTTTTTGACATAAAAAAAACTCCTCCTTTTTTTGGGCATAATATACCATCGACAAAGGAGGAGAATAAAATTCAATTCTCAATCACAATCCCTACGCTCGTACTAACGAACAGGTTCGAAGGGTCAGAATCTATGTTCAATCTCAGCCGCGGACGGCCCCCCTTTGTGAAACGGTTTATTCAGTTAAGTTACACTTTACTACAGTTGATTTTTTTATGCAAGTTGCACGGTGCACAAAGCCGCATCCAGGACTATGCCAGAATGGCTAAACACTTGTGTGAAATGAACTATTTCTGCTCTTTTTCGGCTTGCGCCTTCAGGATGGCTTCGCGCTTCTTTTTCTTCTGCGTATTCATGTAGGAATCGATTATGCCACCGGTCAGCATGCCGATACCGAAGCCATAAGTCAGGTTGCCCGCGAAATAACCGATTGAAGCCCCAATCAGCATGCCGTACATCGTAAAATTGAATGAATTCTGCAATTTCGGATCTTCGTCGACCGGCAGTTTTTTATTGGTTACCGCGCCAGTATTGTTTTTATGCAGTTCCGGTATTGTTGGTTTCACATTTCTGCGTTGGATCTGGTTGCCTTTGTTCTTTTTCGCCATTCAGTGTACTTCCTTCCGTCTATCTGACACTTGTATTGTCTCCAATGAACATCATATCAGTTCATTTCCGGCTCTTCAATAGAACTTTGCTCGCGGATATACGCAGAATCGTAAAAATAGTAGAAGTCTTCCCAAATCGGAGGATCCTTAATCTTCTTCGGACAGTTCGACCGGGTCGCCGTTGTCATCCTGGAAATAGCCCTTCAGCACAAAAGCATCATCGCTCGGCCGATAACCGAGGGCAGTTTTGGCCTGTGAGATGTCCAAGCGTGGGAAGCGGTTATCCGATAGCCCGTTCACCAACAGGAACGGCTCAACAAGTTTAGCTTTGAGGGCGCAGTCGACTAAATGGCAAAGGTCCCGTGGAGACAGGTATTCGGCCAAGCCCGCTTCGTCGACGATCGGATCATCGAGGTTTTCATCAAAGTTGCCGATGCGGATGCCGATGGATTCTTGGCCTTCCGTAAAGGCGAAGTGGCTGGCCAATCCTTCCAGATAGACTTTCGAAACGCCGTAAATATCGCCCGGACGGACAGGTTCATCGGCGTGAACCTGCACATTTTTCGGGTAGGCGCTGACGGTATGGATGGAACTGGCGAAGATGATGCGTTTGACGAAGTTTTCGTACTTGGATGATTCCTTGAACAAGTAGAAGGGCATCTTGTAGTTCAAATCGATCAGCTCATCGTCAAAAATAGCATCGGGTGAAGGATTACCAGCCAGATGGATAACGTAATCGATCCCTTCCAGCAGTCCGTCCCAGTTGCCGGCGACAGTCAGGTCCAACTCTTTGACGATGGTGCCCTCCAAAAGGGCCGGATCGACGTTATGGAAATGGATATCCACCAAAGTCAGTTCGTAGCTCTCCTTCAGATGATCCGCCAAAATTCTTCCTATATTACCGCTTGCGCCGGTGATCATGATTGTGGTCATTGTCGAAATACCCCCTTGTTTTTTTACAGTTGCTATCGTGAACGTCTTTGTTTTAACTGTATGCAAGCCACCGGAAAATGTCAAAGGATAGCCCTTACAAAAACGGCGATTCGTCGGACGAAAAGGGAATGTTATATTTGAGTAAAATGTAGGTAAATTAATTGAGACACGGGCGTTATCCCTGTATAATAGGGGTAAGATGATAGGCAAGGGCAAGACACTTTTCAATCGAAAACGAAGGGGTGAGTCGGATGGACTTGTTGAAATTGCAAATGCGCGCTTTTCAAGGTCAGTGCGGATCTGTTGTGCAACAATCTTCCCATTCATTCTATTGCCCGACAGAGCACGTGCTTTCGCATGTGTTTTTTTGTTGATCCTGAAAGGGACCAGCGGGGCTTATCATCATAATGCCGAGCATCAAACGGGGGTGATGACCATACTACTTTCTCAAAACAAGTCAAAACGGAAAGGAACGGTGATCCGACGTATATCTCCTAGCTGTCAGGTGTGACAGCCATCGTACCGATGAAAGGCGTGAGGCCGGATAGCATGGTAACGTATCACCCAAATTGCGAAAAAATATAAAAAACTGGCGAGGTTCTCTTTCGGGTGCCTCGCCAGTTTTTTTGAATCGGGATTATGCTTTTTTAACGAACTCGGACTTCAGTTTCATAGCGCCGAAGCCATCGATTTTGCAGTCGATGTTGTGGTCGCCTTCGACCAAACGGATGCCTTTGACTTTTGTGCCGACTTTCAATGCGCTCGAGCTGCCTTTGACTTTGAGGTCCTTGATGACCGTAACAGTGTCGCCGTCCTGCAGCAGGTTGCCGTTCGCGTCCTTGACGATCAATTGATCTTCGTTCGCTGCCTCTGCAGCATCCGCGCTCCATTCATGTGCGCACTCGGGGCAGACCAGCATTGTGCCGTCTTCGTAAGTGTAAGGGGAGCCGCATTTCGGGCAATTCGGTAATTCCATCATGATTTTTATTCCTCCGTTGTTTTGATTAACTGTCTTTTTATTTTCCATTTCCGGCCTTTTATCCAAGGCAGAAGATGCCTCTATACTGCCATATTTTCGCCTTGTTGACAATAGAAAATAGACAATATAAGAATAATAACCAATAAGAAGAAAGATAACGGATCGGGAAGGCTTTATTTGTGTTGTTGACTGAGGTTGTCCGATAACCATGTAGAATCGGACAACTAGAGCGCAAGCGCATTATGACATTCCAAAAAGGTCCGGATCGAAGTCATCGATCCGGGCCTTTTCGATCAGATGCTGCTCAACACAACATCCTTCTGTACAGACATTTTCGCTCTGCTCTCTTTAATCGCTACCTGTGCGGAAGCCAAGCGGGCGATCGGCACGCGGAAAGGCGAGCAGGAAACGTAATCCAAGCCGATGCTTGAGAAGAAGGCGATGGATTCCGGATCGCCGCCGTGTTCGCCGCAGACGCCCAGACTTAAGTCAGGGTTGGTTTCGCGGCCTAATTTGGCGGATAATTTGACGAGTTTGCCGATGCCTTTCACGTCCAATGAGTGGAACGGATTTGGCTTCAGCAAGCCTTTGTCTTCGTATTCCTGCAGGAACTTGCCGGCGTCGTCGCGGGAGAAGCCGAAGCCCATCTGCGTCATATCGTTCGTGCCGAAGCTGAAAAAGTCGGCCGCCTGCGCGATTTCGTCGGAAGTGACCGCGGCGCGCGGGATTTCGATCATCGTCCCGATCAGGTAGGGGATGGTCGCAGCCTTCTCAGAGAATACTTCCTCAATCTCCGCCACGATTTCCGCTTTGACGTAGCGCAGCTCGTCGACGTCGCAGACCAACGGAATCATGATTTCCGGTGTGATTGTGCTGCCGGTTTCTTCGGAAGCGGCGAAGGCCCCCTCGATGATGGCGCGCGCCTGCATCCGGTAGATTTCCGGGTAAGTGACGGCCAAACGGCAACCGCGGTGACCGAGCATCGGATTGACTTCATGCAAGGAATCGATGTGCGCTTCCAAACCAGCCAAACTGGTTCCCATTGATTCCGCCAAGGCAAGCTTATCCGCATGCGCAGTCGGTAGGAATTCATGCAATGGCGGGTCCAGTAAGCGGACGGTCATCGGCCGCTCCTGTAGCAGGGCGAACATTTCCTGGAAATCCTGGCGCTGCATTTCCAACAGCTCTGCCAGGTACTTTTTGCGTTCGTCCAGTGTGCGGGAAAGGATCATCTGGCGGACGGCCGGTATCCGATCCTTATGGAAGAACATGTGCTCGGTCCGGCAAAGTCCGACACCTTCCGCGCCCAGGGACAAGGCTTGTCTGACGTCGGTCGGGGAATCCGCATTGGCTTTGACCTGCAGCACTTTCATTTCGTTGACCCAGTCCATGAAGGTGCTGAATTTGCCGCCCAAAGTCGGGTTCTGCTTGGCGACTTTGCCGGCGTAGACTCTGCCGGTTGCGCCATCGATCGAAAGCAGGTCGCCTTGGTGCAGGGTGACGTCATCGATGACAACTGTTTTGTTTTCTTCATCGATGACGGCTGCGGTACAGCCGACCACACAGCATTTTCCCAAACCGCGGGCGACGACTGCCGCGTGCGAAGTCATGCCGCCGCGTGCCGTCAGGATGCCTTCCGAACTCATCATACCGGCCAAATCCTCAGGCGATGTTTCGCGGCGGACCAGGATGACTGGCAGGCCGTCCTTTTTTGCTGCTTCGGCAGCGGCTGTGGAGAAGTAGATATGTCCGGATGCCGCTCCAGGTGAAGCGCCGAGCCCGGTCGCCAACAAGGGAGCTTCAGCCAAAGCTTTCGTATCGAAAGTAGGGTGGAGCAACTGGTCCAGTTGGCCGGTTTCGATGCGCATCACGGCTTCCTCTTTCGTGATCAGGCCTTCGTCGGCCAAATCCACGGCCACTGCGACGGCTGCGGCCGCTGTCCGTTTCCCGTTGCGTGTCTGCAGCAGGTACAGTTTGCCTTTTTCGATCGTGAACTCGATGTCCTGCATATCGGCGTAGTGGTTCTCCAGTTTTTCGGCGATGACCTTGAATTCGCTGTAGACGGCAGGCATCACTTGCTCCAGGGTGTCGATGTTCAATGGAGTGCGGATACCGGCCACGACATCCTCGCCTTGCGCATTCATCAGGAATTCGCCGAACAGTTTTTTCTCGCCGGTCGCCGGATTGCGCGTGAAGGCCACACCGGTACCCGAATCGTTGCCGCGGTTGCCGAACACCATGCTTTGGACGGTGACGGCTGTGCCGAGGTTATGCGAAATGTTGTGAATATCGCGGTACAGAATAGCCCTTTCATTATTCCATGAAGAGAAGACAGCCTGGACTGCTTGGTGCAATTGATCCAACGGTTCCTGCGGGAAAGTTTCGCCGGTTTCGCGTTGGTAGACGGCTTTGTATTGCGCGACCAGCTCGGTCAGGTCTTCCAAAGTCAATTGGTTGTCGAACGCGTAACCGTTCTCATTTTTGACTGTATCCAGGATCGCTTCGAAATGAATGCGCGGAACGGATTTCACGACATCGGCGAACATCTGGATGAAACGGCGGTAGCTGTCGAAAGCGAAAGTCGGGTTCTGCGTCTGTTCAGCCAGACCAGCGACAGATGCATCGTTCAGCCCCAAATTCAGGATTGTGTCCATCATGCCCGGCATCGAGAAGGCGGCACCGGAACGGACCGACACCAGCAACGGGTTGGCAGGGTTATGGAAAGATTTTCCGACCGCGTTTTCCAGGTCGATGAGGGCGGAATCGATCTGCTGCTTGAGCGCAGCCCAAAGTGTTCGGCCTTCATCGAAATAATGGATGCAGGATTCCGTCGTGATCGTGAATCCTGGAGGGATGGGTAGGCCGAGATTGGTCATCTCGGCTAGGTTGGCGCCTTTGCCTCCCAATAACATCTTTTGTTCTTTTTTGCCTTCTGAAAAACGGTAAACCCATTGCTTCGTCATATGCGTTTCCTCCTTGTGGCTGTTTCTAGGTTATAGGTGTTTGCGGCTGATATTCATCATATCCATGTAGTGCAGGATGTGGTCTGCGGTTTCTTCGATCGCTTTGTTCGAAACGTCGACGATTTCGCAGCCGATCTGTTTCATGATCTTGTCTGCGTATTCGAGTTCCTCAAGGATGCGCTCCATGCCGGCATAACTGGCTGAGGGCGGCAGCCCCAGTGTCTTCAGGCGCTCTTTGCGGACTTCATTGAGTTTTTTTGGCGAATTCACAAGACCGATGATCCGCTCCGGGGCAATCGTGAAGATTTCTTTCGGCGGTTTCGATTCCGGAAAGAGCGGAATGTTCGCGACTTTCACGTTCTTGTTCGCCAGATAGATCGACAATGGTGTCTTGGATGTGCGGGACACGCCGACCAGCACGATGTCCGCTTTTTCGATGCCGCGCGGATCGCGGCCGTCATCATATTTGACGGAAAACTCGATGGCCTCGACACGGTTGAAATAGTCCTCGTTGAGTTGGCGGTTGATGCCCGGCTTCTCCTTGGCCGGAAGCTGGAACAGTTGCCCCAAACCAGTCAAGATCGGACTGTAGATGTCGACGCCGATAAGACCGGACTTTTCGATCTGTCCCTTCATGTGATCGGCCATTTCCTTTTTCACGAAGGTGTAAAAGATCATTGCCTTCCCTTCCTCGGAAGCTTTTGCGCAGATGTCGTCGATTTCCTCGGTCGTTTGCACGTAGGAATATTTCTTCAGTTGGTAATTTTCCGTCTCGAATTGGTAGAGGGCGGATCGGATCACCACATCGGCCGTCTCGCCGACGGAATCGGATACTAAGTAAATCGCGTAAAGGTCCATTTGCACACTATCCTCCTAAAGGTCTTTGTTGAATATATCAAGCAACAATCTGCTGGCGGTTGATTTCGAAAATTTTCCGATGACCT
Source organism: Trichococcus sp. ES5 (assembly GCF_900067165.1). Lineage (NCBI taxonomy): Bacteria > Bacillati > Bacillota > Bacilli > Lactobacillales > Carnobacteriaceae > Trichococcus > Trichococcus sp. ES5. Next base: position 69,760 of record NZ_FJND01000012.1, on the reverse strand, counting down.
CTTTTTTGCCGGTCTCCTCATACACAGAACGGGAAAGCACCGGCAAACTGTCGACGCGATGGGTGACGAGCAGTTTCGTGGCATCGACAACGAGTGTGTCGCTGAAGACGGTATAAAGATTCGGCATCTTCGTCATCACCATTCCGACCGGGATGGCATTCAGATTGGAGTCGCCCAGAGCGCTTTTGAGCAGATCCTTACGGGAAACGATCCCAAGTATTTCTCGGTTGTCGGTGACATAAAGGGAACCGCAATCCTCAAGGAAAAGCTGGATGATGGCATCCTGGATGCTCGTTTCTTTGGTGAGGTTGACCGAGATGGCCATCACTTTTTCGACTTTTTGCTTGGCGATCTGTTCGACGAGAACGGAGTTGGTGTGCTCCTCGTTGATCAGGTAACCGACTTTCGGTTTGGCCTGTAGGATGCCACTCATTGTCAGCAGCGAAAAATCGGGCCGCAGCGTCGCCCGCGCAAATCCCAGTATGGAGGCAATCTTTTCACCGGAAATCGGCTGCTGTTTCTTGACGATTTCGATAATCTGTTTTTGCCTATCGGTAAGTTCCATTTTTCCACCTCAATTCTTAATGTGATGTGTTAATGGATATATAGTATGTCACATTTAACACGTTGTCAACACAAAGTGACATCTTTTTTCGCAGAAAAGTATCAGGAGCTATTTTTGTAGCTTGATCAACACCGGTCTATGGTAAACTTATAAAGACTAAGCGAGCGAGGATGTGGACCGAGAATGGTTTCAGTGGGATACAATATGCAAGAAATAAAGGATATGACATACAGCAACACGACCTTCCAGAAAGGGATGCAATTGTTTGAAAGCGGGGCACTGCGGCAATACACAGCCAACAGTGCTGAAAATGCCTTTTACGCAGATATCAAAGGGACAAAAAAGTACGAAGTAGAGGTTTATCTGGATGAATATGCAGAAATCGATGATTACTATTGTTCCTGCCCGGCCTTCGAAAGCTATCCGGGGCCTTGCAAACATGTTGTGGCCTTCCTTTTGGCGATCCTCAATTCTTCTTCGGACTACAGGAAGGAACGGAAAACCTCGAGTAAACCAACAGCTATAGCCAATAAGTCCAGCAGCTACGATGTCGAACAGACGAAACGTTTGCTGGACGTGCTTCAATTCGAATTGCTTGAGGAGAACAACCTGTTCGATAGGGTGCCGATCCAAGTGGAATATACGATGGTCATGTCCGACCTGCGCTATGGCCAACACTACAGCCTGAAGATGCGGGTAGGCGCCGGGCAGTTTTATCTGGTGAAGGATTGCGACTATGTCATCAAATGTATGTTGGTTGGGAAAGAGCTTCCGTTCGGGAAAAAATTCACTTTTTCGCCGGACAAACATGAATTATCAGCGGAAGACCGTGCAATTTTTCTTCTTTTGAAGCAAATCATCGATGCTTCGGCCACATCCGCTCGCGACTATCGATCGAGCGAGGATCGCAAAGAAATCACAATTCCGGCGAGCATGGTGAAGGAATTATTGGAAAAGCTGGCTAATTGTCCGCTGGTTTTCATCAAAACAAATCCCTACCAGACCCAAGGGAGAGCGTTGTTGCCGGAACAACTGGTGCAGGATTTTGATCAGCTTCCGATCAGTTTCGCGCTGAGTGAATTGCCGAAGGGAGGGCTTCTCTTTGAAGAAACAACGGAAGTTTCATCCGAGAATATTTTTTTCAACCAGGCGGACATCTTCCTGATTGACGGAAATTTCTACTTTTTGACCGAAAGCATGAAGGACCGTTTAAACAGTATCTATACAGCCATTTCACAATCCGGGCATGAAGGCTTGCATATCGCACCGGACTCCGCGGGTGATTTCTTGGCGATAGCTGTGCCGGCTTTGCAGAAGCTTGTGACCATCTCGCTAGCGGAATCCGTGCAATCGACCTACCAACGCTTCCCATTGAAGGCGGAACTTTATCTGGACTGGAAACAGGAAAAGCTGATCATGGAATTGTTTCTCAATTACGGGGAAATAAAGATTGATGCCGCAAAAGAAGGCTTGGCCCATAAAGATTTGACTCCGGATACGGTCATCAGGGATCGGATTGCCGAAAGCATCATGATCCAAACGTTCAGCGATTGTGCAAATAATGCGTTAAAGTTTGATGGATTGCTCTATCTGGATGCCCTGGACGACATCATGTCGTTCCTTTACGAAGGCCTGGAAAAACTAGCTCCGCACTGCGGAATATTCACGACAGCAGCCGTTGAGAACCTGCTTTACCAACCCAGCAGGCCGCCGAAAGTCGCCATCGAAGTCAACAGCCAGTCACGTCTTTTGGATGTGACGTTCAGCACCGATGAAATCAATGTGGAGGACCTGAAACAGATGGTCAGGCAGATCGCCCAGAACAAAAACTATCACCGCCTATCAAACGGGAAAATCGTTAATTTGCGCCAAAAGGAAATCAAGGAGCTGACCGATGCGGTCGTGCAGCTGGACGTACCTTTGAAGGATCTGAAAAAAGAGATGTCACTGCCGCTCTATAAGGCGTTCGGTGTGGATACCAATGCGGGGGTCGTCCACCAGGATGAGGATTTCATGACGCTCATCAATCGGATGGAGAGGCCCGAAAAAATCGACTTCGAACTGCCTGAGGATTTGACAGCGACTTTGCGCCCGTATCAGGAAACAGGATACAAATGGCTAAAGGGGCTCGATCACTACGGCTTCGGCGGCATCCTTGCGGACGACATGGGGCTCGGCAAAACGCTGCAAGTCATCAGCTTCATAGCCGGCTCGCTCGGGAAAGGCGACACCAAACCTTATTTGGTCATCTGCCCTTCCAGTGTGCTCTACAATTGGCAAAAGGAATTCCAACAGTTCGCGCCAGGCATCAAAACCCGGCTCATCACCGGCATGAAGAGCGAAAGAAGGGACACGATCGCAACTGCAATCGCAGAAAATATTCCGGTATGGATCACCTCCTATCCCTTGCTTCAGCGCGATGAGGATCTTTATGAGGGGCTGGCTTTCCGTACCGTCATCCTCGATGAAGCCCAGAGCGTCAAAAACGCCACAGCGAAGACGACAAAAGCGGCTTCCGCGCTGAACGCCAACAACAAAATCGCTTTGAGTGGGACGCCTGTCGAAAACGCGTTGTCCGAACTCTACACCATTTTCAGCATCGCGCAGCCCGGACTGTTCGGGACGAAAAAGGACTTCAAACAGATGGATCCGGCGCAGATTGCCAAGAAAGTCAAACCGTTCATCCTGCGCAGACTGAAAGCTGATGTGCTGAAGGATCTGCCGCCGAAAATCGAATCGATTTCCTACATCGAAATGACCGAAAAACAAAAGACCGTCTACTTGTCGCAGCTGCAGTTGATGCGCCAGGAAACGAAAGAGATGCTGGATGCGGATACGCTGAACGAGAACCGGATCAAAATCTTGGCGGGCCTGACACGCCTGCGCCAAATCTGTTGCGATCCGGCTTTGGTCATGGCCGACTACACAGGCGGTTCCGGGAAATTGGACAGGCTGATGGAATATTTGGCGGAAGCCAAAGAGAACGGCAGACGCGTCGTGTTGTTCTCCCAGTTCACGCAAATGCTGGCAATCATCCGCGAGAAACTGGATGAAACGAGCGAAGCCTATTTCTATCTCGATGGCCAGACGCCGAATCAGGACCGGCTGACTTTGACGACCCGCTTCAACGAAGGCGAAAAGGATCTTTTCCTGATTTCCCTGAAGGCTGGCGGGACCGGCCTTAACTTGACTGGAGGGGATACCGTCATCCTTTATGATTCCTGGTGGAACCCTGCGGTCGAGAGCCAGGCGACCGACCGCGTGCACCGTTTCGGCCAGAAAAAGGTCGTGCAGGTCGTTCGCCTGATCGCGACCGGTACAATTGAGGAACGGATCAATGAATTGCAGGCGAAAAAACGCGAAATGATCGATTCCGTCATCCAGGCTGGCGGCCAATCGGTCACCTCCTTGTCGAAGGAAGAATTGATGCAGCTGCTGGAAATATAGATCTTGCTATAATGAATCGGCGTGGGCTGCTCGCAGGCTGCGCACAAGCCAATAATGTTTTGAGAAGGAAGGGGGATTTGGATGACGGATACACCTAATCCGGAAATAGATTTTGAATTATACATGGATACAGCGGTCCTGGCCGGACAAATCATGCTTGAAAGCAACGCGGAAACGTACCGTGTCGAGGATACGGTGACACGCATCTTGAAGAAGACCGGACTGCAGATGACGGATGCCCTGGCTTTGACGACTGGACTTGTGGCCACGCTCGACAATCCGAACATGCACGCGATCACGGTCGTCAAAAGGATTACGGAGCGCACGACGAATCTGAATAGGGTGTCCCGCGTCAATGCCGTTTCGCGGAATTTTGTTGAAGACAAATTGACCATCCAGGAGGCTTATGATGCGCTGCAGAACATCGATGAAATCCAATACAGCGGGCGCCAGAAAAGCTTCGCGCTGATCGGCTTCATCCAGCTTTTCATTTTTCTGATGGGCGGCACCTTCTACGACTTTTTGGCGATGCTTCCGGTCAGCGTCGCAGTTTCGTTTGTACTGCACACCGCGGTCAAATGGAAAATCCGCCCATTCATCCAAAACCTGGTCTCCAGTTTCGTAATTGCTGTGATGACGGCCATTTTGTCCGAGCTGTTGACCTTTCCGATTCAACCGGATACGATCATCATCAGTGCCATCATGCCATTGTTGCCGGGAACGGTATTGACGAACGGCATCCGTGATACTTTCCGCGGGGACTACATGTCGGGAGCTGCAAAAATATTGGAGGCCTTTGTGATCGCGATATTCATTGCGATCGGCATCGGTGCCGGCTTGGTCGTCGGTGGGGAGGTGATCCGGTGACGGTTCTGCAAATTCTTTTGGAAATGGTTGTTGCTTTCGTGGCCGTTTTCTTTATCGCCGTGACTTTGGAAGCACCAAAACGGACTTTGCGTTATGGTGCCATGGCAGGCGGGTTAGGCTGGGGTGTCTACCTTGTCGGACTATTGTTCATGGACATCGTCGCAGCCACTTTTATGGCCAGTCTGTTCATCGCTTGGATTGCGCACTTGTTCGCGCGTTACCTGAAGACGCCGGTGACGATCTATTTTATCCCGGCCTTCATTACCTTGGTTCCCGGAGCAGGCGTTTATCAATCGGTCTATTCCTTCATCAACAAAGAGTATGCATTGGCGCAGCAGCATCTGGTCCTCACGCTGCAGATATCGGGTGCCATCGCGCTGGCAATCTTCATTGTTGACAGCCTTTTCGGGCTCGTGGCAAGGATAAAGGCATCCAAGAAGAACAGTCCGATCAAATAGGTTTTGTGACACAGAGTTGTAAACTGGATTTAACGTTTCCGTATCGCAAACATGATAAACTTGTATCATTCAGAAGGAGGCAACTGCATGTCAGAGAACAATCAAAAACCGACCAGACAAGAATTACACCGAAATCATAAACGCAATAACCTGCTTGTCGTTGTAGGAATCATCGCAGCCGCATTTTTGGGGCTCGTGCTGCTCTATAACATTTTTTACGGGAATGATGAAACACCATCCATAGCGGCCAATAATCAAACGAATTCACAAAACAGGATCATCACCGAATCGGCTGATTCCAGCGAAACATCCTCTTCGGCTGGAGCATCTTCGGAAAAAGAGAATAAAGAGGAAAAAGATAAAAAAGAGAAAGAAGAAACCGAAACGGAAACAAAAGAAGTGCCATCAACCGATGAGAACGTCGCAAAAGCATACACCGGCGATTGGGAACCGATCGGAACGTCCCAAACCGGTGAGCACAGCGCTACCGATTACACCGACGGATCTGCTGACCGCATCGAAATTAAGCAAGCTGTTGCCGCCGCAACAGGCATCAGCGCCGATAATATGATTGAATGGTGGATCGGCAATGCCGGCGACCAGCAAGTCACTGCCACAGTCTCGGATACACAGAAAGAGAAAATCGCGCGCGTCCAACTCAAATGGGTCGACGGCGAAGGCTGGCAAGTTACGCTTGTGGAAGAGCTGAACGAAATACCGAACAATTGATCAACACACGAAGGCGCTCTATTTTACAGGGCGTCTTTTTTCGCGTTGCTTATTTAGAAATGATTCTGTACGAAATGTTCGTTTTGGGGTAAACTGTTTCTGAATAGGAAACAGTTGAGGAGTGTCAAAAAATGGAAGAAGAGAAAAAACCTTACGGAACAGTCTTGCTGAAAGCCGCTAAGATCATCGATCATCTGTCAAACAGCAAAGAAGCCCAGAGCCTGGCCGTCATTGCAGCCAACACGGGACTGTCCAGTCCGACGGCACTGAAAATTCTGGACACATTGCTTTTGATCGGATACGTGGAAAAAGATGAGCAGACGAAGCGTTTTACCTTGGGCAGCGCGCTGATCCGCCATGCGAACAACCGGCTGGCGAATCTGGACATCATCAAAATCACCGAGCCTTATCTGCGGAATCTGCAGGCCGGTCTGGATGAAACGGTTCACTTAGGCATCCTGGACAAGGATGAGGTCCTCTACGTCAATAAATTGGAGACACAAAAAGCGATTGCGAACATCAATTCCCGGATCGGCAACACCAACCATCTCTACAGTTCGGCCATGGGCAAGGCGATGCTGGCTGTGTTCAGTGAAGAGGAGTTGGAGGCCTATCTAGGGCGAGTCGAACTTGTCGCGGACACACCGAACACGATAACAGATCGCGCTGTTTTGAAAGAGGAAATCAGGAACGTTAGGATGGCCGGTTTTGCAACTGATGATGAAGAAAACGATCTGGATGTCATCTGCATCGGGGCTGCGCTTGTGGTCGACAACAAACTCTATGGCGCGTTCAGCGTCAGTACGCCGAAATACCGTTTCGATCGCGAGAAGACCATCGCGAAAGTGCTGGAAACAAAAAAGAACCTGCTGGCCGAATTGGGCAAGACGAAAACTTTTGGCTGACAATTGAAGAAGGACGGAGCTGTCTCAAGCGAGGCAGTTTTTTTGGTTTAGGATGGTATGATTTTTGATTTGGTGTTCGCGTTTGTAGGTGACGGTCTGCAGTTCAAATGTCAATAAAATAGAAATTCGCTCACATAGGTGTTGAAATAACCAAAAGGAAACCGTATAATGAAACCAAGGTATTTCCTAAAAGAAAACTATATTTCCTATACGGAAACTAAATGGGTTTTATGTCCTGCATTTCAGGTCGGTTGCATCATAACGGAAAGAAGAATGTAACCGCGTTCATGAAAACTAACAATATAATCGGGAGCGTGCGAAAAGATGAGTAAAATTTTGACATTGGGTGAAATCATGTTGCGCCTATCTACAGATCCAGGAACATTGATGACCTATTCCACAAATTTCACCGGGCATTACGGCGGCGGGGAAGCGAACGTCGGTATCAGTCTGGCGAATTTCGGGCATGAAGTGGCTTTCGCAAGCAAAGTGCCGGCCAATCCGCTGGGGGTTGCGGTCCGCAAGCATCTGAAGAGTTACGGAATCTGTACAGCCATGCTGAAAAAGGGCGGCGAACGCCTCGGTACCTATTATTTGGAAAGCGGCGTGGGAGAACGTGCGGCTTCTGTTGTCTACGACCGTGCCCATTCAAGTTTTTCCAGCATGGAAGCTTTGGAATGGGATTTCGATGAGCTGTTCGAGGATGTCAACCTGTTCCATATTTCCGGCGTAACGGCTGCGCTCACCAAAAATTGGACAGTGTGGTCGGTCGAGTTGGTGCGGGAAGCGAAAAGACGCGGGATAAAAGTCAGTTTCGACATCAATTACCGCGCCAAACTATGGACGCAAGCTGAATGCGGGGCTTTCCTGGAGCAGGTCTTGCCGTTGACCGACTATCTTTCCGCGGGTAAATTGGATGCTTTGTATCTGATGGGGATTCCGGAAAATACAAGCGAGCAGGAAGATGTGACGTATTATTATGAGAAGATGGCGGAAAAATATCCGAACATCGAAGTCTTCTACTCCACTATCCGTCAGGTGCATTCCGCCAGCCACAATGTGCTCCAAGGAACGATGTGGCGCAAAGGGGAAACCACTTTTTCGAACGTGCACACGATCACACCGATCGTTGACCGGGTCGGCGGCGGGGATGCATATGCGGCAGGGATTCTGCACGGGATTCTTTCCGGATATACAGCCGAGCATACCGTTGATTTCGCAATTGCTGCATCCAGCATGAAACACACGATCCACGGAGACTGCAACCAGTTTTCCGCAGAAGAAGTGGAAGACTTCAAGAATTCAGAGTCCGGTGCGATCAAAAGATAAAAAAATGGATATCAAAAAGGCAAGCGTTCGGGTCAAAAAACCGGATGCTTGCCTTTTGTCTTTTTCTTTCGGCTACATAGTAGGGCTGCTTTCGAAATCAGATGAATTCGCTGTCGTATTGCAGCTCCATCTGCTTCATTTCGTGGTAGCTCACTTGGTCGAGCGTCATGGAAGCCAACAACAGATTGAAGTCATCGCGGGCTTCCGGATCTGAGGCAGCCCATATGAGTGTATGCGCCGCCTCGTCCTCGCCGAGGTCCTCCGAAAAATCGACCATGCTGTCGCGCCATTTGATGTATGCTTCGTATTGTCCAGGTTTCATTTTGTATCCCCCATTGTTTTCATTTGATGATATAGATCATTTCGATTTCGCGTTTTTCGAGATCCGTACCGCGCTTCATGAATCCAGCGTTTTCAAGTGCCCCGCGCCCCCATTGGTTGCCGATCTGGACGGATGCCTGCAGCAGCGAGCAGCTGAATTGCGTTTCAATCCATTTTGCGATTTCCCGGAGGCTTTCGGAACCAAAACTTTTGGATTGGAAAGGGTGGCCGATCATAATCTGTTCGAGCGTCATGATCGCCGCCTTTTGTTCTTTTTTGACGAACGCCAAGCCGACCAGCTCTTCCCCCGCGTATAGGGCGATCGGGAATAATTCTTGCGGTCCGACATAGGCCAACGCGATCATTTCAGCGTTCGGCCGGACGTATTTGCGCTGCCAATCATCGACGGATAAGGCAAGCGCGTCTTCGATATTATCTATGGAAAGATTCCGTATAGTAATCATTTTTTACCCCTTATTCGTTTTGTTTTTTTCGGGTTCTGTATCAAAGGTGATGAGATACGATTCCATCCAATTGCCGCTGCTTTTCAAGGCGAAGTAGCCCAGGATAGCGACGATTGCTGCGGCGCTGCAGTTCACGATCAGGTCACCCATCGTATCCGACAAAGCTGCTTGCCCGATCAGAGGGATACCATCGACTGTGGCAGTCCGTTGGGTATTCTGACCCATGACGCTGTCGGCGAAATACTCATAGAATTCCCAGAGCACACCCAGTGTCGTAGCCAGACAGAAAGAAAAAAGCGAAGACAAAACCGGTGTCAGATTCAATCTTTCGATGCCGCCCTCCTGCAGGTTGGCGATGACGGAAAATCCAAGCACCGCGAACAGAGCGGAACTCAAGGCATGCTGGAGGGTATCCCATTCGGCAACCGTGTCATAGAACCCGCCAAGACTGCCCAGCAAGAGCGCCAAATAGAGAAACACGGCATAGATGAAGGTGATTCTTTGAGGTAAAAGGATTCGGGTATGCTTCCGCAGGAGCGAAGGGAAGAGCAGCGCAACCAATCCAAAGCCTGCTTGAACGAGCCGCAAGAAATGCTCCGTTTGCTTTTCTGTGCCTCTCGTTTGGAGGAACCTTACAAATTCATATCCAGTGATCAGGATAAAACTCGCAAAAATGAACAGGATGACTAAATAACTGAATTTTTTCAGCGTCTCACGCATGGTTTTTCAGCCTTCTTTCGGTTATTCGAAATATCAATACACTACTTTTATTTTAGTCGACTTCAGGGCAATACGCAACTTGCCGAAGCCCTTGGATGCTAAGTAAAAAGGATACCATTACGGCATCCTTTTTGTCATTGCTTGTATAATGAAAGCAAACCATCATCTGTCGAACTTTTCCCGTCGCTTCGTGGACTGGATGAAGAGCTGCTTCAGGGCAACGCTGTCGTCGTTCTTGATAGCCGCCTTGATCAGGTCGAGCTGATCCTCGAACGTCTGGATGCTCTTCAGCAAATACTCTTTGTTCTCAAGAAAAAGTTCACTCCACAGTTCTTCGTTGATTTTGGCGATCCGGGTCAATTCGCGGTAACTGTCGCCGGTAAATTTCTCCGTTTCGCGGCCTTCGACATCGCTGTTGACCAACGCCACGGCGATCGCGTGCGGCAACTGGCTGGTGAAGGCTATCATTTCGTCATGGTAATCGGCAGAGATGCGCGTGATCCTCCCGAACCCCATCTCCATGATCAAAGCTTCCATGAAGGCAAGGTTCTCCTCTTTGTTGGATGGGAGCGGCGTCAGGATGTAATTCGCATTTTTGTAGACGGAACTGCTCGCGAAATCGATGCCTTTTTTCTCGCGTCCGGCCATCGGATGACCGAAGACGAAGTCGATCGAAGCAGGCAAAACCGATAGGATATCTTCGATGAAGAACTTTTTGACACCCGTCGCATCCGTCAGAATCGAGCCCGGCTTGAAATGCTGCTTATGTGTGACGATAAAATCGTGCACCAGACGGGGATAGAGCGAAAAAATCACCAAATCGGATTGCGGTAGGATGTCTTTGCCATCCTGATAGCCCTCCTTGATGAGTCGCTGCGTTTTGGCTTTGTCCAGCGTTGCTTGATCGATGTCGATACCGAATAGATTGCGGTAGCCGGCATCGTGAAGGGCCATCGCAAAAGACCCGCCGATTACACCCAAGCCGACGATCGTGATGTTCAGCTCCTTATTGAGGGTTGTCATGGGCTGATCCGTCCTTTCCTGCTCCAAAGTGGCACGCAATGATTTCAGCGGCGATTTCTTCCAACGGTTTGTCGTTCTTGACGACGAAATCCGCAGCGTCTTGATACAGGGCCTCGCGTTCGGCCTTCAACGCATGGAGCCGTTCCAGGCCGTCCTTTAAGAGTGGACGATGAGAAACTTCGATGTCATGCGTGATGTCTTCGACTGCGCGGTCGATGTAATAGACTGTTCCGCTCTTTTTCAAAGCCACGATATTTTCACTGCGTTTGACGACACCGCCGCCTGTGCTCACGATCGTATCTTCGGAATCGGCAATTTCCTTATAGGCATCCGATTCGATATTACGGAAATAGTCCTCTCCAATCTGGAAGAGGTCGGTGATGCTCTCACCGGTCTTCTCCTCAATGAAGGCATCCGAGTCGATGAAACGGAAACCGGTTATATTACTTAATAATTTGCCTAAAGTCGTCTTGCCTGCACCAGGCATTCCGATCAGGATGATATTTTTTCCCAAATCCTTCACCTATTCCCGTTATTGTGTGATTTTGTCATAGATTTCTTGGTTCACTGCAAGTTCGAAAGGCCGTTCCAGCCAGATTTCCTGGGATTTTATTCCTTGGTGCACCAACATTTCCAATCCGTTGCAGGTCTTCAGGCCGGCTGTTTTTGCCAAACGGAGGAATTCGGTTTCCTGTGGGTTGTAGATCAGATCCACTGCCGCACTGAAATGACGGATCACTTCCAATGTTACCGCACTGATGCCGATTTTGTCAGGGAACATGCCGAGCGGTGTCGTGTTGATGATCAGATCGCCTGAGATGTCCGTTATCTCATCATAACTCATCAAGGAGATGCGCGGATCGTCCGGAATATCTGTGAGAGCGCCTTTTTTTCGTGAAACGATGATAATGTTATTGATGCCATTATCCAATAAGTATAGAACGACAGCTTTTGCCGAACCTCCGAAACCCAATACCATTGCCGTCTGGTTTGTGACTGCGATGCCGTGCGAAGCCAACATGGTGCCGAATCCGTAATAGTCGGTGTTGGCCCCGTAGAGCTTGCCTTCTTTTACCTTGATCGTGTTGACAGCACCGATGCGCGTCGCTTCGGGGGTGATCTCATCCAAGTAAGGCATCACCGTCTGTTTGTAGGGAATCGTCACGTTGACTCCGACGAACTGAAGCACGCGGATTCCTTCTATCGCTGCTTCGAGTTCGGAAGGGGATAATTCAATATGTTTATAACCGGCATTCATTCCGATCAGATCGAAAAAAGTCGAATGGATCCTTTCTGAATAGCTGTGGCTCAAATGTTCGCCGAATAATCCGAAAAATTGCATCAGGTTTCACTCCTTTTAGGAAAGTGTAGATTATCGCCATCTAAATTTCAATACCCAGATTAAATTAAAAAAAAATTAAAAAACTCTTGCAATGATTAGAGCGTTTGTTATAATGATGGAAATCAGTCGTTTTCATTATGAGTTCAGCTGGTTAAATGATACACAAGAGAAGAGGTCATCCGATGGGTTCCACGCATGCTATCAATCTTTTACAAACAAACTTTTACTTTACATACTTTACATTCTGGGGCTTCTATTTTAGCGCTGGATATTTTGTTTGGAAAAAATTGCATAGAGCGAATATGAGAAACATCAGGGGATGCGGAAAATAGTTTGCAGGACGGATCGTCAGGCAACAGCATTTTTGGATAACGAAGCTTAACGCGGTGCTCATATCATATGGGCACCGCTTTTTATTTTTTTAAAGCAAAAACATACTAGGAGGAACAAGACATGATCATCATTTTGAAGAAAACGGCTAAAAAAGAGGAAATCGACGAACTGACAAAACGCTTAACAGACAAAGGGGTCATCGTGAGTCCGGTAGTCGGCGAAACAATGACGATATTGGGTTTGGTAGGGGACACTTCGAAAGTATCGATGGATACCATCCAGCAACATCATATCGTCGAACGCGTGTTGAAAGTTCAAGAGCCTTACAAAAAAGCAAACCGTAAATTCCATCCGGACGATACAGTCGTCGAAATTGACGGACAGCGTATCGGTAATGGATACTTTGGAGTGATCGCAGGGCCTTGTTCCGTTGAAGGTGAAGAACAAATCATCAGCATCGCGCAACGCGCAAAAGCGGCAGGCGCTAACTTCCTCCGCGGTGGAGCCTTCAAGCCGCGCACATCCCCATACAGCTTCCAAGGATTGGAATTGGAAGGTCTGCGTTTGTTGAAATTGGCTAAGGAAGCGACTGGCTTGCCGATCGTTACCGAATTGATGTCCACGAAATTCGTTGATGAATTCGAAGCGGATGTCGACCTTATCCAAATCGGGGCCCGCAACATGCAGAATTTCGATCTGTTGAAGGAAGTCGGCAAAACAAAGACGCCTGTCCTGTTGAAGCGCGGTCTGTCCGCAACTTACGAAGAATGGTTGATGTCTGCTGAATACATCATGTCTGAAGGGAACGAAAACGTCATCCTTTGCGAACGCGGCATCCGCACATTTGAAACGGAAACACGCAATACCTTGGATATCCAAGCCGTTCCGGTCATCCAGAAATTATCCCACTTGCCGATCGTCATCGATCCAAGCCACGCGGGCGGCTCTGCTTACCTCGTGCCATCCATGTCCAAATCGGCGGTCATGTCCGGCGCGAACGGCCTGATGGTCGAAATCCATCACGATCCTGAGAACGCATGGAGTGATGGCCAACAGTGCCTGAACCCGAATGAGTTCGATGAGTTGATGACTGTCGTAAAACAGTTGATTGCCATTGAAGGAAAGCATTTGGATGCGGTAAAATAAAGGAAACACTTTCGGCGCATTTTCAATGCGTTGGCTAGCTTCACGGGTAAGCCTGGAAAGAACCCGTTCCGTTTTTCTTTTAACCTAATCTGAATAAGGAGTGATTCAATGGCTGAATTACATGTAGGACTCGGCAAAAGCAGCTATACGATCTTGATTGAGAATGGCTTGCGTCACCGTCTTCCGCAAGAAATCAAGAAGATATACAGCGGTAAGAAGATTGCCGTCATCACGGATCACAACGTCAATGCGCATTACGGAGCACAGTTGGAAGAAGGGCTTCAAGCTGCCGGTTACGAGACGCTTGTGGTTGTCTTGCCAGCTGGTGAGCAGACGAAGGACTTTCAGATGCTGCCGCAGATTTATGACCAATTATTGGATTTTCAACTGAATCGGAGTGAACTGATTATTGCCTTGGGTGGCGGCGTCATCGGGGATCTTGCGGGATTTGCAGCTGCAAGTTTCCTGCGCGGTGTCCCATTCATCCAGATTCCGACTTCCTTATTGGCTCAAGTGGACAGCAGCATCGGAGGCAAGGTCGGCGTAGACTTGGCAAGAGGTAAGAATCTGGTCGGAGCTTTCTATCAACCGAAGAAAGTATTCATCGATCCGGAAATGCTGAACACGTTGTCGGATCACTTTTTCCGTGACGGTCTAGGCGAAGTCATCAAGTACGGCTGCATCAAGGACGCTGAATTCTTCAGTTTCTTGCAGACACTGCATACCCGTGAAGAGTTGATGGCGCACATCGAAAAAATCCTATACACGTGCTGCGACATCAAGCGCAGAGTCGTGGAAGAGGATGAAAAGGATACCGGCGAACGGATGCTGCTGAACTTTGGCCACACAATTGCCCATGCTTTGGAAACGTACACCCATTATTCGAAATACTCGCACGGAGAAGCGGTCGCGATCGGCATGGTCGCCATCACACGTCTTTCCGAGAAAAAAGGCTTCACCAAACCGGGAACGGCAGCTGCCATCAAAGCATTGGCGAAACAAGTCGGATTGCCTACGGAGCTCAACATAGGGGAATTCGACTTGGACAGCTTGTTGGCGATCATGACATTGGACAAAAAGAATTTGGACAACCATCTGAAAGTGATCCTGTTGAAGGAAATCGGAAACAGCTACGTACAGAACGAAACCATCGCCTTCTTTGATGGTCTGGAGAACATGTAGAACGAATACTATAGAAGAAACAGCAGAAATAAAATCGAAACAACAGGAGGATTACCATGGATTTGACGATACAGCCACATAAGCTATCGGGAACAGTGACTGTCCCGCCTTCAAAGAGTTTGGCGCACCGAGCTGTCATCTGTGCCGCACTTTCCGACGGCACCTGCAAAATCGACAACATCGCGCTTTCGGATGACATCATCGCAACTATAGAGGCCATGAAGGCATTCGGGGCAATCATTGAGCAGGAAGGCAGCGCCTTGACGATCACCGGCGCGGGCCAATACGTCACAGAAGCAAAAGCTGCTGAGAGCGCAACGACCGCTGAGCACCTGATCGACTGCAATGAATCCGGTTCGACGCTGCGTTTTGTTGTGCCGATTTCAACGCTTTTCCAAGGCGCGAGCCGCTTCGTCGGCAGAGGGAATCTGGGCAAACGTCCATTGACGATCTTCTACGATATTTTCGAGGAACAAGGCATCACTTACAAACCGACTGAAGGCGAACTTGATTTGGTAGTGGACGGCAACCTGAAACCGGGTCATTTCTCATTTCCTGGGAATGTCAGCTCACAATTCATCACGGGTCTCTTGTTCACCTTACCGTTGTTGGATGGAGACTCGGTCATCACAATCACGACGCCGCTTGAATCAATCGGCTATATCGATTTAACGCTGGAGGTCATGAGCGCTTTCGGTGTGACCATCGAAAACGATGGCCATCAACTCTTCCGGATTTCGGGAGGACAGTCTTACAAAGCGACGGATTACCGCGTCGAAGGGGATTATTCCCAAGCGGCCTTCTTCCTTTGCGCTGATGCATTGGGCAACGACTTGTTGGTGGACGATCTCTCGATGGATTCGCTGCAGGGCGATCGCGCTGTTGTCTCCATTCTGGAAGCGATGGGCGTCTCTTTCGAAAAGCAAAGCAATGGCCTGATCGGCACCGCGACAAATGGGCTGCACGGTACGCTGATCGATGCGTCGCAATGCCCCGACATCATTCCGGTCGTCGCGTTGACAGCATGTCTGAGCGAAGGCAAAACGGAAATCATCAATGCCGGCAGACTGCGCATCAAAGAATGTGATCGTCTGCAAGCAACGGCCAGCGAATTGAAGAAACTGGGCGCTGATATCGAAGAATTGCCTGAAGGCCTGCTGATCCACGGCGTCAAATCGCTGAAGGGCAAAGAGACGGTCTGGAGCTACAAAGACCATCGCATCGCCATGATGTTGGCGATCGCTGCGACAGTGTGCGAACAGCCGATCACGATCACGGATGCCGAATGCGTTTCAAAATCGTATCCGGATTTTTGGGAAGACTATAAAGCAATAGGAGGCAAGATACAATGAGTGGTGTATTTGGGAATAAATTAAAGGTATCCATTTTCGGAGAATCACATGGGTCCGCAATCGGTGTCACCATCGACGGTCTGCCGCCAGGCCATGAAATAGATATTGATAACGTTCTGGAGGAAATGAAACGGAGAGCGCCAGGCCAAGGAGCTTTGACGACGCCAAGGAAAGAAAAAGATCAGCCTGAAATCTTGAGCGGTTACTTCAACGACATGACGACAGGCAGCCCGCTTGCGGCGATCATCCGCAACAGCGATACGCGCTCCAAGGACTACAGCCAGATGAAGAAGTTGATGCGTCCCGGACAGGCCGACTATCCAGGATATGTCCGTTACGACGGCTTCAATGATTACCGCGGCAGCGGCCATTTCTCGGGCCGAATCACGGCACCGTTAGTATTTGCTGGTGCGATTGCGAAGCAATTGCTTGAAAAACAAGGCATCACCATCGGCGGCCACGTCAAGAGCGTTGCCAAAATACAGGACGACAGCTTCCTTAATACGGAAGTCACACCTGAAATGCTGAGGAGCTTTGCCGGTAAAGAACTGCCTTTATTGAACGAGTCGCTTGAAGAAGAGATGCGTAATCTGATCCGTGAAGCGAAAGCCAGCGGCGATTCCGTCGGCGGTACTGCGGAAATCTGCGTATTGGGCATCCCAGCCGGAGTCGGCAACCCATTCTTTGATTCCGTTGAGTCCGTTCTGGCGCACATTCTATTCTCCGTGCCTGCCATCAAAGGATTGGAGTTCGGAAGCGGCTTCGGTATCGCAGAGATGCTGGGATCGGAAGCGAATGATTCCTACTACTATGACGGCGATCAGATCAAGACCCGTACGAACCATAACGGTGGTATTTTGGGGGGCATCACGGACGGCATGCCGATCATCTACAAAGTTGCCATCAAGCCGCCAGCATCCATCACAAAGGTGCAGCAAACCATCAATATCGAAGACAAAACGGCTGCTGAATTATCGGTTGAGGGCAGACACGATCCAATCATCGTACCGCGCGCCATCCCTGTATTGGAGGCCGTGACGGCGATCGCAATCCTGGATCTGCTGTTGGATTCAAAATTCTACAAATACGACTAGGATGAACGGAGTGGAAGGCGAGTATGACGGATTTAGAAGACTATCGTAAAGAGTTGGATGCTCTTGACCGGGAGCTAGTGGCGCTGTTCGAGAAACGGATGCAGCTTTCCCAGTCTATCGGTAATTACAAGCGGGCCCACGATTTGCCCATTTTTGATGAAAGCCGGGAGCAGCGTGTAGTGGAACAGAATCTTACCCATCTGAAGAGTGAGGAGTTTGCGGTGCAGACCCATCATTTCCTGGATACGATCATGGATCTTTCGAAGGAGGTCCAGAAGGATATCCGGGCAGCCGCGAACGATTATGAGCAGATTTTTGCAATCCACGAACCAAAGCAGCAGGCTCAGATCGGTTATTTCGGGGAAACGGGATCCTTCTGCGAAGAAGCGATGCTGGCTTATTTTAAAGAAGCTCCCCGCGATCCGAAAAATTACCATACCTTTGAATCACTGTTTCTGGGTATCCAGAACGGGGAGATCGATTACGGCGTGCTGCCAGTAGAAAACTCTTCCACTGGTGCGATTTCACAAGTGCTCGATCTGTTGTACAAATACGGCCTTTCCATCGTGGGCGAGCAATACGTCAAAATCGAACAGCATCTGATCGGCCTGGAAGAGACCAGCCTTGATCAGATAGAGGAAGTCTATTCGCACCCACAAGGCTTCCAGCAATCAACCGATTATTTCAAGGACCATGAACAGTGGCGTCAGATTCCATTCCACAGCACATCCGACAGCGCCAAAATGGTGAAGGATTCCGGCGATGTGCACAAGGGTGCCATCGCCAGCAGAAGAGCCGCAGCGATCCACGGGCTCTCAATCTTGGCGGAGAGCATCCAGAATCAAAGTGAAAATACAACGCGCTTCATCATCGTCGGCAAAGATCTCGAGTCGAATCCGCGCTGCAATAAAGTCAGTGTAGTATTTTCCTTGGACAATCAGGCCGGCACGCTTTTCAAGCTGCTGCGTCATTTCGCGAGGTATCATATCAATCTGATCAAAATCGAATCCCGCCCGGTCGAAGGGGAAAAGTGGGAATACCTGCTGTACCTGGATTTTGAAGGCAACATCTCCGATGAAAACGTCCACGAAGCCCTGCGCTTCATCCATCGAAGCAGCGTCTATTTCCGTTTATTGGGCTGCTACATCGCCGCAACGGAAAATAAATAAGAAAAGCCAGCAATATCTGCCTTGTGCGGTGCATTGCTGGCTTTTTGTTTTTCGAATCTTGCAGTCCAGATCAAAAATGGGTACTATTAAGAAGAGAAAGCGTAAGGGAAGGGTGAGTTTATTGAAAGCAGCAGAGAGACGGAATGAAATCATCAAATTATTGGAAGCCAGCGATCAACCGGTGAACGCCACCCAACTGGCTGAAAGATTATCGGTCAGCCGTCAGGTCATCGTGGGGGATATCGCACTGATCCGTGCCAAAGGGATTGAAATCCTGGCAACACCGCGAGGCTATCTATCCGCGAGTGCCTTCAAAGGTGAAGGCAGCCTGTTCACGGGGAAAATTGCCTGTCAGCATTCGCAATCCGATACAGTCACTGAACTGAACATTATCGTAGACAACGGTGGCGAGGTCGTTGACGTTCAAGTCGAGCATCCTGTCTATGGCACATTGACAGGAGAACTGCATATTCGATCGCGCCATGATGTCATCGATTTTATGAAAAAAATTGCCTCAAACGAAGCGGCGATGTTGTCTTCGCTGACAGGTGGCGTGCATCTGCATACACTTGCTTGTAACGATGAAGAAACCTTCCTGCGCATCAAAATGGAACTGCAGGAAGCGGGAATCCTGTATTCCGGGTAAGCTACCTGAGAATAAGCTTGACAACTCCTGAAAAGATTATATAATATATTACAACTGTCAAGACAGTTGTAAACATCTTTGGAGGGATTGGCCGAATGAATACACGTACACAAACGAAACACATTACGATAGCTGCTCTACTGATTGCGATAGGGATCCTGATACCGATGATTTCCCCTTTGAAAATTATTCTGGAACCGGCATCCTTCACCTTGGCTAGCCATGTGGCAACGATGATTGCCATGTTCCTTTCGCCAGGCATTGCGGTTGCGGTTGCCTTCGGAACAGCTGTCGGCTTCATGTTAGGAGGCTTTCCGTTGGTCGTGGTCCTGCGTGCGGCAACGCATATGATCTTTTCTTATGTCGGCGCAAAATATATCCAAAAGCATCCGGAAATGGCCCATGACATCAAAAAATCATTGCTGTTCAGCTTCGTTCTTGGTGTACTGCACGCTGGCTGTGAGGTCATTGTCGTAAGCCTGTTCTACTTTGCAGGAAACCTTACGGAAGCGTACTATGATAAAGGTCTGATTTCTTCCGTCATGCTGTTGGTAGGCGTAGGAACCGTCATCCACAGCATGGTCGATTACTGGTTGGCCCAAGTCGTCTGGAAAACAGTCGGGAAAAAAGCCCTGCCTGTACGTTCGGTGTAGATCGGAAAATGAATGAAATAAAAAGGACGCATCCGGCTTCAAGTACCGGATGCGTCCTTTTATTATTTGGGGTGTCTGAAGAGTACAACAGCTGCCGCCCTGGCTGTCGGGCATTCTGAGCATGATTCATCGCGAATAGCCGAGAAAGCAGCCATCTGTCGACTGTTCCGTGTCCACAGCCAGCCAGATAACCGACAGCCAATCATTCAGCCAGTAAGAAAAGCTGAACGGGTTCGTTCAGCCCTGAAAGAAATTTAGGAAATCTGTCCGACTGAGCATCGAAGAGCGCAATAGGACAGATTTATCTAATTTCCGAAGGGCTAACCCGTGAAGCTAGACATCATTTTAGATGCATGACTTAACCATTCGCAAGCAAAAATTCGCATAAGTTGGGATCATAGATGAAAATTTCGCCAGTCTCTATGATATAGTGCCAACCGCTTATCTGTAGCTTGTCGGCCTCCATCCTTTCGGCGATGTAAGGATGGCTAATCAAATGTTTCAGCTGCTCCAAGACATTCCCTTGTTCCATCATCCAGGCACGCGCCTCGGGTTCGGATTCCGGAATTTCTTTTAGTACACGATCGCGGACGGGGTGAATGAGTTCCAGCCACTTGCGCGTATGCGGCAAATCATCCAGTTTACCCT
Organism: Trichococcus sp. ES5; assembly: GCF_900067165.1. Lineage (NCBI taxonomy): Bacteria > Bacillati > Bacillota > Bacilli > Lactobacillales > Carnobacteriaceae > Trichococcus > Trichococcus sp. ES5. Next base: position 49,367 of record NZ_FJND01000012.1, on the reverse strand, counting down.
CGGGATACAGGCAAGCAGCACAGCCGCCGCAGTTCGAATGGCCGCAGATGATGATATTCTCAACGCCAAGTGCGAGCACAGCATACTCGATGGCGGATGTCGTCGCCAAATATTCCGAAGAGACCCGGTAAGGCGGAGCGATGTTGGCGATGTTGCGGATGATGAACAATTCGCCTGGCAACGTTCCGGTAATCATGTTCGGATCGATGCGTGAATCGGAACAGGAAATGAAGAGGGTATGAGGTTTTTGGGAACTTTTTAATCCTTTGAACAACTCACGATGAGATTCAAAATCCCTCCTCCTGAAATTGACGATACCTTTTAATAACTTATCCAAGCTCATACCTTCTTTCTGAAATAATTATCCGAACAACACTTGTGCGAATTGCACGGTGATCGGGATGGTGAATAAGGACAATAAAGTGGTCAATACTACGAGACGCGCTCCATATTCGTAGTCGCCGCCGAACAGCCGGCCAAGAATGGCGGTATTCGTTGCAGCCGGTGCACAGGAAGCGATAGTCAGGACGATTTCAACCATATAGTCATCGATAGGCAGCAAATAAATGATGCCGATCGAGATGAGGGCGGTGACGATCAAACGGAGGAAAGTGGTCCAATACGCTTTCGGGAACGCCAATAATTCCGAAAAATTACTGTTGGCGATGTAGCTTCCAAGAATGATCATGGCCAGTGGTGTATTCAACGCTGCCAAGCTGTCGACTGACTTCCAGAGAAACTCAGGTACCGGCAGGCGACTGATGTAGATGTACAAACCGATGGCAGCCCCGATCATGCCGGGATTAAGGATGGTTTGCCGCAGCGTCATCGCTTTTTTGTCGCCGGATATCAGATATTGGCCATAAGTCCACTGGGTGACGTTGTTTGCCATGATGTAGCCGGACATGAAAAAGACGCCCTCATAGCCCACCGTCGCGAGTACCAATGGTATACCGACGAAGCCAGCATTCGGGAAAATTGTGGCATATTTATCGATGCGATCCTCTTTTTTCAGCAGCACATGGGCAATGGCTGCGCGGATGGAAATCGTCAGAAAAGCCGCTAAAGTCGCCCATAACAACAGCTTCAACCGCTTTGCGTCAAAATCGGCGTTAAACGAGGTGATCATAGTCGCAGGCATCACAAACAGGGAAAGAATGGTCGATATCTGACGCGTACCCTCGCTGTTGATGACATTTGATCGGATCAGAAGAAAACCAAAGAACATGATGCTGAACATGGTCAGCAATTGTTGAAAAACGATGCCTATCAAAGTGGTGCGGCACTCCTTTCGTCTACGAGAACTTAGGTTCAGTCTTTTTTCTTTTCTTAACATGATAACACACCACGTGATATAATTTTAAGGAAAATCTCATAAATGTCTAGTATAATGTATTGGTATGCATCGTAAAACAAACAACAGCGAGTTGAGCTGAGGAATGGAGAAATATAAATGGCTAAAGTAGAGAGTTTTGAATTGGATCACGATTTGGTGAAGGCTCCGTATGTCCGCCAAGCAGGCTATGAAGTGCACCAAACGGGAGCGATCGTCACAAAATTCGATCTGCGTTTTGTGCAACCCAACCAGGATGCTTTACCGACAGGGGCTCTGCACACCTTGGAACACCTTTTGGCGATCAATATCCGTGATTATGTGGATGGCGTCATCGATTTGTCACCGATGGGTTGCCGTACCGGGTTTTACATGATCTGTTGGGGTGAACATACTCCGGAAGAAATCGCTTCTGCTTTGGAAAAAGTGCTGCAGATTGTATTGGAAACGACAGTCGTTCCGGCAACGACCGCAAAGGAATGCGGAAATTACCGCGATCATTCCTTGTTCGGCGCACAAGAATACGCGAAGCAAGTGTTGGCAGCCGGTATCAGCCGCGACCCTTTCACGCGCACAGTCTAGATAACGAGAAAGGGGAATCTGCAATGACTAAAGAATTGATCGTAAGGACCGGACCGCAAGAATACGAATGCAGAGAGGGTGTTCTGTCGACTTTACCGAAACGTTTGGAAGAACGCTTCGTAAAAAATATTTTGATTGTGCATGGAGCCGTATCTTGGCAAAAAGCCCGCCCGTACCTTGAAGCTCTCTACAAAACTGACTTTTCGATTTCTGAAGTGGCTTTTTCGGGCGAATGCAGTTATGAAGAAGTCGATCGCATTGTCCGCTTGGCCTCACAAAACGATTGCGATGCAATCATCGGTGTCGGTGGCGGAAAAATCATGGATGCCGTGAAATACGCTGCCGCGAAAGCGGGTTGCATCCTGAGTGTGATGATTCCCACATTGGCGAGCAATTGCGCGCCTTGGACGCCGTTGAGTGTCATGTACACTGAGGAAGGCGTATTTATCCGCTATGATTTCCTGCAGCAACAAGCTTCGCTTTTGTTGTTGGAACCGCGCTTGATCATCGATTCGCCGAAGGATTTCTTTGTGGCCGGATTGGCGGATACGCTGGCCAAATGGTACGAATCGGATGAAATCCTTTCGCTGCCTGAGAATGCGCAGCAGCCGATGCTGATGATGGCGCGCCAAGCAGCTTCTATCTGCAGACAAAGCATTTTGGATCACGCTGAATTGGCGATCGCGAGCCTGGAAGCAGGCGAAGTGACGGAAGCTTTTGTGAAACTGACGGAAGTGATCACTTCCATAAGCGGAATGGTCGGGGGGATGGGTGACGCTTTTGCGCGTACGACAATCGCCCATGAAATCCACGATGCCATCACTAATTTCCCCGAATCGCATCATTTCCTGCACGGCCATAAAGTAGCCTATGGCATCATGGTGCAATTGGCTTATGAGAAGAAATGGGCGGAAATCGACAATCTTATCCCGTTCTATGAACATCTAGATATTCCGAAGAGCCTTTCTGATCTGCATTTGGACAGACTGGATGCAGAAGACATCATGGAAATCGCCCGTCTGTCGACCAAACCTGAAGCACCGGCACACGGACTACCATATGAAGTCACTGCCGAACTGATGGCGGAAGCAATCCGGGCACTCGAAGACTACATGGCGAATTTGCCGGAACTCTGATCCGAACGATTAAAGCTTGAGGAAGAGCCAGGCAACACTGATTGACAACCTTTCCGGTTTGGCAAATTCTGAAATAATCGGTATACTGTAAACACGAACATTTACCGTCAGAAAAATACCCATATATGATAAGCGAGGGAACGTCGATGAACAGTGAAGAATTAGTCTCCAGAGCAAGAGTCGCCATGCAGCATGCATACAGCCCGTATTCGCATTTTCCGGTAGGGGCGGCAGTCCTCTACAAGGACGGGGCAGTGATTGAAGGCGTAAATGTGGAAAATGTTTCCTTCGGCGCCACCAACTGCGCAGAACGGACTGCCTTATTCACAGGTGTGACACGAGGCTACCGTAAAGAGGATGTAGCTGCCATCGCCATAGCGGGCGACACAGATACATTCCTTCCACCGTGCAGTATCTGCCGACAGGTGATGGTGGAGTTGTGCGGCTATGAAACACCAGTCTATCTATCCAACAAGCACGGGAAAATCAAGGATCTGACGATCAAAGAACTGGTTCCGTATGCCTTTACAGAATTAAATATGTAAAAACAACTGCTGCCCACCAGTCCAAGGTGGGCAGCAGTTGTTTTGTTTTGGAGCGGATGCGTCGTTTTGTGATCCTACATTTTCAGAAACAGCAAGTAGGCGAACGTCATCACCAGCAGCAAATGAGCGCTGATGCCGCCGAGGCAAAGGTAAAGGGTATCCCGTTTGGTTTCATTGATTGTTTGGTACAGGCTTGCGATGAATGTCACCAGATAGCTGGATAGATGAACCAAAAACAGTAAAAGCACCGGTATCGCCATCAAAATTGGGGCAATCAGGCTAATCACAAACGCAGCGCTTAACAGCAACAAGCCAAAAGCGTTCATTCCCGCATATTGCGTCATCCAGTTGTGTAAGGAATGGCGTCTGTGCAAAAAGAATGTTTTGATCAGATACGCCAACAGGGGATAGAGATAATAGAACGCCAGGAACAGCAGGAAATTCTTCATGAACCAAACAACTGGTTCGATTTGAAAAGTGACGGACGGCAACAAGGAAATCTGCGAAAGCAGGTCATATTGTTTTGTCAATGCGACTGCAATGCGCGTCACTAATCCGGCCGAAAGCAATGCTGAAAGGACGAAGGTGAAGTAACCGTAAAGGTTGTGACTTTCTCTGCGTGATTTTCTGGTCTCCGCGGGGTCTTTCATTTTTTTCCACAGAAAACGGATGTAGCGGGTGGCTTTATGTTTGGCCTCATTAAAAGTGAAGGATTGTTTTTCAGCGCGCGAAGTCGCTTCTGAGTACGCTTCATCATCAGCCGTAACATCTAAAATATGTTCTGTAGACTCCTCGAACAAAGTGGACTGATAAAACGCATCTTGAGGGATCGCTTCCGAACCGGAAACATCCGACCCGCACATGGGACAGATTAAAGCTTCTTTCGGGATGCGATTATGGCAATAGATACATATCTTCATTGGATTTTCTCCTTCTCGCTAGTAACTAACTTCTAGAATAATTCAGTTTGTGGGATATAGCAAGGTTATTTTTCCGACAAACATTTTGTATTGGAGGCAATAATTCGGTATGATAAAGACAGTATAAATGAGAGGAATGACAGCATAATGAAAATGTTACATACTTGCATTCGCGTGCAGCACTTGGACAAATCGATTGCATTCTACAAAGAGGCTTTTGATTTCCGCGAGAAAAAGAAGCTGGATTACCCTGAGCACAAATTTTCTATCGTCTATTTAGGCTTGGAAGGCGATGATTATGAGTTGGAGCTGACCTACAATTACGATCACGAACCTTACAACATCGGTGACGGTTATGGACATATCGCAATCGGGGTGGACGAATTTGAAGCCCTTCATGACAAACAGGTGGCAGCCGGATTCAATGTGACCGACTATAAAGGTTTGCCTGATTCTTCAGTAAGATATTACTTCATCACCGATCCGGATGGCTATAAGGTCGAAGTCATCCAGAACAATTAGGAGGGCCTTATGGAGAAAACGACCAAGCGGAAATTGCTTTTCATCGGCGACAGCATCACCGACGTCGGCCGCAACCGAAACAATCCTGATTCGTTGGGAAAAGGCTATGTAGCTTTGATAGCAAAGGCTCTTGCGGACAGGGGCGATTCCGAACACTACCAGCTGATCAATCGCGGCATCAGCGGGAACCGAATCTTGGATATAGCGGAAAGATGGCACGCAGACTGTGTTTCGCTCGAACCCGATGTCGTCACTTTGTTGATTGGCATTAATGATACGTGGCACAATGTCGGCGACAAAACGGTGTTCGCGACCGAGGCGGGGGCTGAGCAGTTCGAGATGCATTACCGCCACTTGCTGGCCTCCTTGCGGAAAAAGTCGGATGCACGGCTCATTCTGATGGAGCCGTTTGTCTTCCCTTATCCGGAAGATCGCAAAACTTGGCGGGTTGATTTGGATCCGAAACAGGAAATCGTCAAACGGCTAGCCGAAGAATTCGATGCTGAATGGATTGGGTTGGATGCTTATCTGAATGCAATTGGTGCTATCGATGGCTATGAAACATTATCGAATGACGGCGTCCATCCGACCAAAAAAGGCCACCAGCTCATCGCCGATGCTTGGCTGAAGCAATTTGACCAGGGGGGCAAAAAGTAAGGGCCAGTTCGTCAGGTGTATGCAACTAAAAGAAAAGACTTGCTTTCTTGGTTTCTGCATGATAAGATGTTTTACATGCGATGAGGCGACGAGCAATCAGGTGGGTTCGCCCATTCCGCGCAAGCGGCGAAGTGATTGCAAATCAAACGGGACATACGTGCTTGCACAACCACAGGATGTGGATGTTTGATGGTGACTGCTGTGAACAGTCCCATCCATGGGTTTACCCATGCCGTATCAGAAGAAAGGGTCGGAAAGATGAACACTTAGGTGTTTGCCTTTCCGGCCCTTTCTTTTTGTGGTTTCAGTAGTGACGGCCGCCAAAGAACCGCTCCTTCTGCGAAGATCGCTTCGCCGGGAGAGGGAACGTCAAAGTCTTACCACCTCCGATAAAGGCCGCTTTACCGGAGAAGCGCTCGGTCCTTCGGTTTCTTCAGATGTTCTCCAGCCAAGCCAACTAAATCAACCACAGCCGGACCCCAAACCTGCAAGGGCTTTATTAGGCGGTGCGGCCTCATTGCGGTATAATCTAAGTAGGAAATTCAGGAAAGATTGGAGGCGCCTCAATTGAAAAAACTGAAATTATTGATACTATCGCTGCTGTCATTCTCGCTGGTGGGTTGTTCATTCATAACGACGGAAAAAACGAGTGTTTCGCAACAGGACGCTGCCGGAGTAGACAACGTGACGACCGAAATATCCAAAATGGATGGAGAAGTAGGATCGGGTTTGCTCATCGGCGAAAAGGTAGTGACCACCGTCCACCTTTCCTATGAAACGTTGAAATATGATGATTCCATCGCTTATCTGAAGGAAATTGTCGCTAAGTACGGGGCCTATGTTGAGTACTCCTACGAATCCAGCGGCGGCGACATGTTCTATACTACCTCTTCATTGAGTCAAAGCTATCGCCAAGGCAGTTACACGATAAGGATCCCGAAAGATTCCGTGACGGCCTTCTTGGATGATCTGGAGGGCGGCTTGGGCACAAAAGTCAGCGAGCAGCAGGGCAATGAGGACGTGACGCAATATTACGAGGACACAACAACGCGCATCAGCGTACTGCAAAGGAAAGAAGAGCGTTTGTTGGCGCTGCTCGATCAAGCAGAAACAGTCGAGGAGATCCTGGCTATCGAAGACAGTCTCAGTGCTGCCATATCCGAAAGGGAAGTACTTCAGGCTGAGTTGGACAACATCGATGACTTGATCGATTATACAGCTTTGTATCTGACCGTTTCCGAGCGTTCGCGCATCTCGAATAACCAAGGCGGATCGACGCCTTTCTGGGGTCGCGTCAAGGATGCGTTCACCGATTCGCTTTATTCCTTCTACTATTGGTTGCAGGATGCCGCAATCTGGTTCATCTATGCACTGCCCTTCTTTGTAGCCGTTCTGTTGTTGTTGTTGCTTTTATGGGTAATCAAAAAACTGTTCGGTAAAACGATTTGGGGCAAACAAAGAGCCGAAAAGCAGCTTCTGGAAAGAAAACGGATCGAAGCGCGCCGGAAAGAACGGTTTGACCGGACCCACCCAAGAAAACCGGGAGGAACAACGGTTGCATCCAAATCTACCGTGACCCCGCCGGCATCACCGACAAATGCCGAGCCATCCATTCCAGAAACCCCGACAGCAAAAAACGAAGCCGCAAAGGATACGGCGACTGAAGTAAGAGACAAGGAAGACCCATTGGAACCCTAATTTCAGCAAAAACTCCTTAAAAACAGAAGAAGCAGCCTTCGAATCTCAATGGATTCGGTGGCTGCTTCTTTAATTTTGGCACTACGGATGGCATCATCCGAAAAATACTATGAATTTTTCAGGACGATCCTTTCGATGACGTTTGCCGCAGCCTCAAAGGAGTCGGTGGCCCGTTCGAACCGGTCGTAAATGTTCGTCGTCGCCATTGTCGCCAGTGCGTCTTTCTGTTCGACAAACAATTTTTTGACCGAGCGAGTATACAGGGAATCTCCCCGTTTTTCAAGGCGGTTAATTGCGATGATGGCATCCTTGATGACTTTTGATTTCTTGAAATTCTTCAGGTCGTTGATGGCTTTATCGAGGCTCAACGCGCTTTTTTCGATGATTTCCATGAACGTCAGCATTTCTGGCGTGATTTCTTGGATCTGGTAAATATCGATATGGATGAGCGTATCTTCGATCGTATCAATCGTTGTATCCAATTCGCCAGCCAAGTCGATGATATCCTCGCGTTCGAGTGGAGGCAGGAAATCACTGTAAAGATAACTCATCATCTCATGTTTCTTCTGATCCGCTGCGTGTTCAATCTCATGCAGTTCCTTCAGTCGAGCTTCCAGAGTCTCGAGATTATAGTCATTCAAAATACTGGTCATCAGCTTGGCTGCGGAAACGCCCATTGCGGAAACTTCGATAAATTCTTGATAGTAACTGTATTCTTTTGTTTTTTTTCTCTTAAGCATAATTGCAATCTCCTCAGAATATATTCATGAATATGAGCGCCATCAGATAGCCGACCAGACCACAGCCCGGGAAAGTCAGTACCCAAGCCCACACCATTTCTTTAACTGTGATCCAGTTTACCGATGATAGCCTTTTGGCAGCACCAACGCCCATGATGGCAGTTGTTTTTGTATGTGTGGTACTGACCGGTAATCCCCAGATGGAAGAGAGCAAAAGACAGGCTGCCGCGCCGACGTCCGCGCTGAACCCTTGATAACCTTCCAACTTAACCATGTTCATTCCCACGGTTTTGATAATTTTATAGCCACCGATGGACGTGCCTAAGGCCATCACCAATGAACAGAGAATCATGAGCCAAAGTGGGATGATGAATTGCGTTGTATCGCTATTCCCTTGGCCAAGAAAAATTCCCAGCATGAAAATTCCCATAAATTTTTGACCATCTTGAGCGCCGTGCATAAAGGCCATCGCCGCTCCTCCTAAGACCTGGCCCTTTTGGAAAAAAGGCCCCGTTTTTTGCCGCAGCTTATTTTTGCAGATTGTGGTGGTGATCTTCGATACGGCAAATCCGAAGCCGAAGCCCAAGATGGTGGAGAGGAACAGACCGTAGATGACTTTGATCCACTCTGATCCGTTGATGGCGCCGAACCCACCTTGAAGTGCAATCGCAGCCCCTGAAATGCCTGCAATGAGCGCATGGCTTTCGCTGGTCGGAATTCCGAAATACCAGGCTGCCGTTGCCCAAAGCACGATTGCGAAAAGAGCAGCACAGAGAGCGATAATCGAAAGTTTTGGGTCGTTCCCGAAATCGACCATATTTGCGATTGTTTGGGCAACTGTCGCGTTGATGGATGTCATCACGAACACGCCCAGAAAGTTGAATACGGCAGCCATAAGAATGGCTTTTTTTGGAGCGATGGATCGGGTGGATACACACGTTGCGATTGCGTTCGGAGCATCGGTCCAACCGTTCACTAAAATCACACCCAAAGTCAATACCACTATGATCAAAAGAATAGGGTTCGTCTGGATGCTGTCGATAAAATCCGAAAATGTAATTGTCATAGATTGCACTTCCACGCTTTCTTCGTAGTGTTCTCAATTAAATGAAACCATCCGCTTTCATTTCGGAAGGCTGCAAAGTACAGCTGGATTCCTTATTGGGCAGAGGCAGCAAGCTTGGTGAGTCCGCTATCTTATTGTTAGATGATGAACAATATACATTCTACTCCTTCCTGAACAAAATTAGAATAGCTTTTTTTGAAAGAAAAGCAGTGAACAATAGACTACTGTTTTCGTTTTTGAAAGACGCTTCCGAAATGAATGCTGTCACATTCGCAAGAATACTGAAATTAAATCTTTTGCGGTATCCATGCGGGTTCTGATATATGGTAAAATAGTAGGATAGGAGGGTATATATTATGGTAAAAAGAAAACTGTATATCATTTCATTAGATGCATTTGGTGCCAGTGACTTAGAATTTGCCAAGACGCTGCCCCATTTCCAGGAAATTTTTAACAGAAGCGCACGCGTCAAAGAAGTGGAGTCGGTCTATCCATCTTTGACATACGTAGCGCATACTTCAATTGCAACAGGGATGAATCCAAACCGTCATGGAATCATCCATAATACCCATCGGCAACCGGAAAGGCAGTCACCCGACTGGTATTGGTACGCCAAAGAAATAAAGAAGGCAACGATGTTTGATGTTGCCAAGCAGGCGGGATACACAATCTGCACTTTGCTTTGGCCGGTCACGGGGAAAAGCCCTTCCATCGATTACAATCTAGCTGAAATTTTTCCGAATAGGTCTTGGCAAAACCAGGTGATGGTTTCTGCTTTTGCCTCCAGCACAAAATATGCGCTGGAGATGAATAAAAAATATGGTTCATTGCGGGACGGGATAGCCCAGCCGGAATTGGATGAATTTGTGACTGCGATAGCGGTCGATACAATCAAGACGAAGCAGCCGGATCTGCTGGCTGTCCATCTGGTGGATCTGGACAGCATGCGCCATGTGTATGGCGTTTTGAGCGATCAAGCAAAAGAAGCTGTTATCAGGATGGATCGCCGTCTCGGACAGATCATTGATGCAATGAAGGAAATGAACATCTATGAAGATACCGTGTTGACAGTGATGGGCGATCATTACCAGATCGATACGCACACAGTCATTCGCCCAAATTACTTATTTTTGGATAAAGGGTGGCAGACGATTGATCGCAAAAGGAATATCAAGGACTGGAAAGTGCTGGCAAAAGCCGCAGATGGGGCTTGCTATATTTACCGGAAAGATCTCAGTGTCACCAATAAAATGATCTTGGATGCATTGAAAGGTATCGAAGGCAGAGTCGAGACCATTTATTCGGCTGCAGAAGCCAGAAAAATGGGTGCAGATGAGAATTGTCTCTTCATTCTGGAAGCAAAGCCGGGTTATTATTTCGAAAGCGATGTGCTCTATCCTTTCATGGAAAGTACCGCCAAAAATCTTCCTGACAGAAAATTACACAGCGCAACGCACGGCTTCAGTCCAAAAAAGAAAAAATATGCTACGATGCTGATGATTTCCGGACCCGGCATCGACAAAGATGCAGTTGTGGAAAAGGGCAGACTGATAGATGAAGGACCGACCTTGTTGCATGCAATCGGATTGAAATTTCCGGAAGCTACTGATGGTAGGGTCATCAACAAAATATTCCTGTAATCAGTAGGATTCAATCCTCGCATGATTCCGATTAAATTGGGGAGGCACCGGAAGATGTGCCTTAAGTCAAAGGCCACTGTTTCAACGCTCGTTAATATCAAGTAAAAATAATCCTGAATTGTAAAAATTATGCCACAATCTTTGCAAATCAGGTTTTTCCCGCTTTGTATTTGTAAGCGGTAACAAATACAGAGGTTCGTAAGCCCCAGAATGTGAAATGTAAAACACAATTTTTCTGTATGTTTTCATGTTTCTGTTTACAAAGGGGTGACATCAGAGTGTTGCTGCAACAAGCTTTCCCACTCTATTTCTCATCATTGTCTAACTTTATGCTCATTTTTCAGGGTCGGTCGAATTCTATAAAGTGATATTTATAGCTTACATAAGTATAGCGTTTACAATGTTGTGTTTATGTAAAAAACCGATTAAGGCTGATAGATTATTACTGTTAAAATAACAAGTTGATTTTCAATATATTTATCATGAATTATGGCAAAAACATTTTTAAAATGGTATTATAGAGATACATTAATGAAAGGACTTGGCCTGATTAAATACATTATTTTTGGATCGTTTAGTTGCATCAATATAATTTCAAAGGGAGTGTCTGAATGAGTGCGGAAATGAACATACTTAAGGAATTGGAAAAAGAGATGTATTTGTTCAACATCGGGGAACATCTTGAAAGCTACCGCTTTTTAGGAAGTAAACGACGGACCGAAAATGGGATTGAAGGATGGCGTTTCACAGTTTGGGCGCCACATGCAAAAACCGTTTCCTTGGTTGGGGATTTTACTGGATGGAAACCCGTAGAAATGCAAAAAATCGGCAAAACCGGAGGGTGGTCGCATTTTACGGAGGTTGCTGCGCAAGGAGACTGTTACAAATATCATATCGAAGACAAAAACGGCAAGAAAAAATATAAAATCGATCCTTATTCTTTCGCATATGAAGTTCCTCCAAAAGACGCGTCAGTTGTGTTTGACATGCCTGAGAAAAAATGGAAAGACGGCAGATGGGCGGCAAACAAAAAAAGAAAGTCCATTTATCAAAAACCGCTTAACATCTATGAAGTGCATTTCAGTTCATGGAAAAAGCATGATGATGGCAGCTGGTATTCCTTTAAGGATCTTGCCGAAACGTTGATTCCATATGTGAAGGAAATGGGCTACACGCACATCGAATTCATGCCTTTGATGGAACATCCGCTGGAAGCTTCTTGGGGGTATCAAATCACCGGGTACTTCGCGGTGGCTGCGCGTTACGGAAATTTACTTGAGCTAAGGGATTTTGTGGAAGAAGCGCATAAAGAGGGAATCGGCGTCATCATGGATTGGGTTCCCGGTCACTTCTGCAAAAACGATTATGCATTGTCCTATTTTGACGGGACACCGACTTTTGAATATGCTGATCCAAATCGCGCCATCAACAACCGTTGGGGGACATTGAATTTTGACTTGGGAAAAGCACAAGTGCACAGCTTCTTGATTTCGAACGCCATTTTCTGGCTGCAAGAGTTCCATTTTGATGGAATCCGTGTCGATGCCGTTTCGAATATGCTTTATCTTGACTATGATGAAGGTCCATGGACACCGAATGAGGATGGCAGCAATCACAATCGCCAAGGAATCGAATTCCTCAAGAAGATGAACACAAAAGTATTCGAACGCCAGCCGGACACATACATGATCGCGGAAGAGAGTACTGCTTGGGCCAACGTCACGAAACCGATCGAGGCAGGTGGGCTTGGGTTCAACTATAAATGGAATATGGGGTGGATGAATGATACCTTGCGCTTCTTCGAAATGGATCCTTTGTTCCGAAAAGACAATTTCAACCTGATCACCTTTTCGTTTATGTATGCTTTCAACGAGAACTTTATACTGCCTATTTCTCATGATGAAGTGGTCCACGGGAAACAATCCCTTTTGGCCAAAATGCCGGGAGACCGCTATAAGCAATTTGCGGGCTTACGGACGCTGCAAGCCTATATGATGGCTCACCCAGGCAAAAAATTGAACTTCATGGGGAATGAAATCGGTCAATTCCTGGAATGGCGCTTCTACGATCAAATCGAATGGGGTGTCCTGAACAACGAGTTCAATCCGGAGTTCCAGCATTACATCAAAACCTTGAACCATCTTTACAAAGATACGAAAGCTTTGCATGAAGTCGATGATGCAAATACGGGTCTGGAGATTCTTGACGCGGATAATAGCCAGGAGTCAGTCCTTTCTTTCATAAGAACTGGTGATAAACCACGCGATTTTCTGATTGTCGTGTGCAACTTCACGCCTGTCGAGCGACGCAAATTCCAGGTAGGCGTGCCGTACGAAGGCCACTACGAAGTATTGCTGAATACTGAAATGCAGGAATTCGGCGGTACCTGGACAAAAAATCTTCCAGAGATGATCACCAGCCTGGACGGTATGAACCGTCAGCCTTTCTCGATCGAATTCACATTACCCGCATTAGGAGTTTTGTTCATCAAACCAAAACGCGTTTTTGGTGTTAATAAATAGATAGATACGATGAGAAGGAGGGGAAGGGAAGAGGCATTCTTCCTGATACTATGAAAAATCAAATGGTAGCAATGATATTAGCCGGAGGGCAAGGAACTCGGCTAGGAAAATTGACGCGCGAAACAGCCAAACCGGCTGTCCCGTTCGGCGGGAAATATCGGATAATCGATTTTGCTTTAAGCAACTGTGCGAATTCAGGCATCAATAAAGTTGGGGTAGTGACGCAGTATCAACCATTGGAATTGAATGAACACATCGGCAATGGAGAGTCGTGGGGACTGACCGGCCGAGACGGTGGCGTAACTATTCTGCAACCGTATTCGAGTGCAGATGGCGAAAAGTGGTTCAAGGGAACTGCGCATGCCATCTACCAGAATATCGCCTATATCGACAGATACAATCCGGAATACGTGCTGGTGTTGTCCGGTGACCATATCTACAAGATGGACTACTCCCACATGTTGGACTTCCATGTTGCGAACCATGCGAGCTTGACTGTCGGCGTCATCCCTGTTCCGATGGAAGAAGCACCACGCTTCGGGATCATGAATACGGATCAAACCAACCGCATCATCGAATTTGATGAAAAACCAAAAGAACCGAAAAGCAATTTGGCATCGATGGGAATCTACATCTTCAGTTGGAAGACGCTTCGTAAATACTTGGTGGAAGATCAAGCCAAACAACGCGAAATGGAAGATTTTGGCAAAAACGTCATCCCGACCTATCTTGAGAACGGCGAAAACTGTTTTGCTTATGCGTTTGATGGCTATTGGAAAGACGTTGGTACCATCGAAAGTCTTTGGGAAGCGAATATGGAATTCCTAGATCCGGATCATTCCTTGAATATCCGTGACGAAGAATGGCGCATCTATTCGAAAAATCCGGTTTCACCTCCGCAGTTCTTGACAGAGTCATCCAACGTAACGGACTCCATGATCGTCGACGGATGCTATGTTGCAGGTGAAATCACGCATTCGATCCTGTCCCAGAACGTTCGTGTCGGCAACGGATCAGTCGTACGCGATAGCCTGGTTATGGCAAATGCTACGATCGGTGAAAATGTTACAATCGAGCATGCCATCATTGGGGAAAATGCAAAAATCGCCGACAATGCAAATGTCATCGGTAAGAATGGTGAAATCGAAGTTGTTGGATATGCTGAAGTTATAGGAGGACTGAAAGATGAAGATGAATAGTGTTTGTGCCATTTTAAATTTGACCGAGGACGAGACAGCGTTGTACCCATTAACGCGTGTCCGCCCGATCGCCTCTTTACCGTTCGCTAGCCGTTATCGTTTGGTCGATTTCAATCTTTCGAGCATCAGCCATGCTGAAATCAAATCAGTGGGCATGTTCATTGCCGGAAGCGGCCGTTCGATCTATGATCACATCCGCAGCGGATCCATATGGGACCTTGAGTCCGGTTTGGCCGGCGGGATTTTCACCTATTCTCAACAGTTGCTGAAAGCTATCCAAGAACAAAATGGCGATGCTCCAGATTTTTATATGAACCACAAAGAGTTCATCACCCGTTCCAAAGGCGAATATGTCATCGTTATGGGCAGCAAAATCTTGGCCAATGTCGACATCAAAGCCATTATGCAACACCATTTGGCGAAGGAAGGCGACATCACTGTAGTCTATAAGAGCCTCCCGAAAGGCGCCTTGGAAAACAGACCGCATGAAAAAGTATTGAGAATCGATCGCGATGAGTATTTGTTGCATCTGACCGACGTGCAGGATGCGCCTTCGGATCTTGAACGCTTTGCGATGAGCATGAACATGTATTTCATGAGAGCGGACAAAATGTTGGAATTGATCCAGCGAGCTGAATTGGAAAACGTGCAACTTGATTCGGACAAACTGATTGAACACTACTTGCCGGATTACCAAGTCAATACTTACGAATATACCGGCTATATGGCGAACATCGATTCAATCGATGCCTACTTTAGTGCTAATATGGAAATGTTGGAAAAGAATAAGTTTTCAGCTTTGTTCCACGGCAGCCAACACGTTATCACGAAAGTGAAGAACGGAGCACCGACCTATTATGCTAAAGGGGCTCATGTGAAAAATGCCCAGTTCGCTACTGGTTGCGTCATTGAAGGGACAGTCGAAGACTCCTCGGTTTTCCGGAAAGTTACCATCGCTAAGGATGCCGAAGTGCGCAATTCCATCATTATGCAGGGCTCACAGATCGGTGAAGGCGCGATTCTGGAATACTGTATTCTTGACAAAAACGTGACTGTCGGACCTGGTGTCACTTTAAAAGGCACGAAAGATAATCTTGTAGTGATCGAAAAAAATAAAACACTAACAGTTTAGAAAGCGGGATGCGCACGATGAAAATTTTATTTGCCGCAAGTGAGGCTGCTCCTTTTTTCAAAACAGGTGGTCTCGGCGATGTCGCATACGCATTGCCGAAGGAGTTAGTCAAACAAGGCGTGGATATCCGGGTTGTCCTTCCTTATTATTCAACCATGCCTGCAAAATACAAAGAAGACATCAAAGAATTGTTGCATTTCCGCGTACAAGTCGGTTGGAAAAGCATGTACTGCGGTGTAAAAACATTGGAATTAGATGGCGTAACCTATTATTTCATCGATAATCAAGCCTATTTCGATCGTCCGTCCTTGTACGGCCAAATGGATGATGCCGAAAGGTTCGGCTTCTTCTCGCTGGCGATCTGCGAAATGATGGAAAAAATTGATTTCATCCCGGATGTCGTCCATGTGAATGATTGGCATACCGCCATGGTTCCTGCCCTGCTAGTGGACAAATATCATTGGATCGAAGCGTATCAAGGCATCCGCAAAGTCATCACGATCCACAACATCCGTTTCCAGGGTGTCTATGATCCGTCCGTTCTTAACAGCATTTTCGGGACCGGCATGAACATCTACCATGAAGCCGGTGTGAAATATTATGACAGCGTCAATTTCATGAAAGGTGGCATCAACTTCTCTGACGTTGTCACAACTGTCAGCCCATCCTATGCCAATGAAATCCAGACACAGGAATTCGGTGAAGGCTTGGAGGGGACTTTGGGGTACAACAGCTGGAAAATCAGAGGGATCATCAACGGAATCGATTACGATGTCAATGATCCGGAGACCGATCCGAAACTTGAATACCATTTCACAGCCGATGATTTGACCGGTAAGGCAAAAAATAAAGCAGCCCTGCAGGAACGTTTGGGTCTGGAAGTGAATCCGGATATTCCATTAATCACGAGTGTAGGACGCTTGACTGACCAAAAAGGCTATCAGCTTGTGCAGGAAAAAACCGAGGAACTGTTGAATGCGCGCGATGTGCAGATTGCCATTCTCGGGACCGGCGAAGAGCAATACGAGAACTCGTTCCGTTATTTTGCCGCAAAATATCCTGACCGCTTCGCGGCGGTCATCGATTTTGACATCTCCTTGGCGCAGCAGATGTACGCAGGAGCAGATCTGTTCCTGATGCCTTCCGCTTTCGAACCATGCGGGTTATCGCAGATGATTTCGTTGCGCTACGGAACTTTGCCGATCGTACATGAAACGGGCGGTTTGAAAGACACGGTGATCCCTTACAATTCCTACACAGGAGAAGGAACCGGATTCACCTTCATTGATTTCAGCGGGTATGCACTGCTGGGAACCATCTACCGAGCGCTGGACGTATATGAAAATCAGCCGAAAGCCTGGGCAAAAATGGTGCGCGAAGCGATGAGCCAGGATTTCAGCTGGAAAGAACCGGCCAAAGATTATCTGGATGTTTATCAGTCATTAGTAAACGAATAAGAGGAGTTGCAAACGTAAATGGCATTTGACGTTCAAGAATTCAAGAAAGAATTCCAGAAGAAATTCGAGGAATTATTCGCTTACGGTTATGAGTCGGGTTCGAAAACGGAGCAGTACATCGCTCTGGGGGATTTGGTGCGGGGCCTCTACTCTGACGACTGGATTCAAACCGTGACGGATTACAACAAGAAAAAAGAAAAACAAGTCTTTTACTTTTCCATGGAATTCCTTCCTGGAAGAATGCTGAAAAGCAATCTCCTGAACATGGGGATAATGGACTGCGTTAAACAAGGCTTGGAAGAGCTTGGGTTGGATTTGGATGAGGTGGCGCGCGCTGAAGTCGATCCGGCTTTAGGGAACGGCGGCCTCGGAAGATTGGCTTCCTGCTTCATGGATTCGATCGCATCGACCGGACTTGCCGGCAACGGGAACGGTATCCGCTACCGGTATGGACTTTTCAAGCAAAAATTCCTCAACGGTTACCAAATCGAATTGCCGGAAAACTGGCTGCGCAATCGGAACGTATGGGAAGTACGGAAAGAGAACAAAGCCGTCATCGTCCGTTTCGGCGGAGATGTCAGTTTTACGCAGGATGGGGACGGCAAGTTGCGTGTGCATCACGAAAACACCAGGGATATCCTGGCGGTTCCTTACGATACTGCTCAAATAGGCTACAACAACGGAATCATCAACAATCTGCGCCTTTGGTCAGCGGAAATTCCATACGGCGATGAGGCACGTTTTTCTACAGAAGAACAGCGCGAGGAAGTCAAACGCATCACTGAGGTACTGTATCCGGACGATTCCAATTATGAGGGCCGACTTTTGCGCGTCCAACAGGAATACTTCTTCTCTTCTGCCGGCGTCCAAAGCATTGTCCGCTATTTCAAACAATTAAAGCTGGACTGGAGCCTTTTCCCGGATAAAATCGCCATCCATATCAATGACACGCATCCGACTTTAGCGATCCCTGAATTGATGCGGATCCTGTTGGATGAGGAAGAGTTGACTTGGGATCAGGCGTGGGAAATCACGAAGAAAACTGTCAGTTATACCAACCACACGATCCTCCAGGAAGCCATGGAGCGTTGGCCGGAAACGATGATTTCAGATCTGTTGCCGCGTATCTATCAGATTATCCAGGAAATCAACCGCCGTCATATCGACAAAAAAACGCCTTTATACGGTGAAGATTTATCGCAACGCACTGCTATAATCGCCAATGGCCAGATCAAGATGGCCAACCTTGCCATCATCGGCAGCCATAGCGTCAACGGCGTCGCAAAATTGCACTCGGATATTCTGATGGCTGACACGCTGCACGATTTCTATGTGATGTATCCGCAAAAATTCAACAACAAAACGAACGGCATCACGCAAAGGCGTTGGGTTCAGATCGCAAATGAAAACCTGACCGAAATGCTTGATGAGACGATCGGTACGGAATGGAAGAGCGATCCGGAAGAAATCAAAGTTTTGAAGGCCCACCGTGATAACAAAATTGTTCTGGACAAACTGGAGCAAGTCAAACTGGCAAACAAAAAACGTTTCGCGGATTATGTGCTGAAAGAGATGCATATCGAAATCGACCCGAATGCTTTGTTCGACGTGCAGATCAAACGATTGCACGCTTATAAGCGCCAATTACTGAATGTGCTGCATATACTGGACAGATATCTGCAACTGAAGGATGATCCGAAGGCAAATCTGCAGAAGCGCGTCTTCATTTTCGGTGCTAAAGCTGCCCCAAGTTATTACTACGCAAAACAAATCATCAAACTGATCAACGCGATTGCGGATCTTGTCAACAACGACCCTGCCATCAATGACAAGATCAAGATCGTTTTCGTCGAGAACTACGGGGTATCCTTGGCGGAATTGATCATTCCGGCTGCTGATATCAGTGAACAGATTTCTCTTGCCGGCAAGGAAGCTTCCGGTACAAGCAATATGAAACTGATGTCGAACGGTGCTGTAACGATGGCTACTTTGGACGGGGCCAACGTCGAAATCCGGGACAATGTTGGTGATGAAAATATCTTCATCTTTGGCCTGAAGAGCGATGAGGTGCAAGAGTATTACCGCAATGGCGTATACAATTCAAGGGAAATCTATGAAAAGAATCCGCGTCTGAAACGGATCCTGAATCTGCTCATTGACGGGTCGATTCCTGGCGTTGAAACGGAAGGTCGCGACATCTTCGATTCGCTGGTCATGTACAATGATGAGTATTTCCTTTTGAAGGACTTCGATGGTTACCTACAAGCGCAATATGAGGCGGATGTGGCCTTTTCCGACAGAGACAGATGGAACAGGATGGCATTGATGAATATCGCAAGCTCAGGACCATTTTCATCGGATTACACAATCCTGCGTTACGCGGATGAAATTTGGAAGATCAAACCGAGATCCTGACCTAAGTAAACAAATAGCAAGCAAGGGCTGCCTCAGAAAAATGGGGCAGCTCTGCTTTTGTCATTCATTAAAAAAAACGCCCTGATCAGGGGCGTCTTCGGTATAGCGGCGATCCGCTATTTATCGGATTCGCGTTTGAAGTAAAATTCCTGCTGCTCCGCTTCATCATAGATGGTCAGGGTAGGGGATGTATCTTTTTTCAGAATCAGATAATAGCCGAAATGGTCGCGAAAGACCAGTTCGTTTGGTTTGGATTCTTCAAGGGTCGCCTTTAATTTTTTGTTGTTGAGGAGAATTTCCAGATTATCAGTAATTTCAACCTTCAAGGACTGTGCGTCGTTTTTCCAGGTGCCGATGTAAGGGGTATACGTTGTTGACGGGCTTTTACCGGCATTGCGGTTTGACTTGAACAAAGCAGAGCTGATGCTTGCGATTACGGATAATCCGACGACGATCCTCAAAGGATTATTTTTTTTCACTGATTTGAAACCTCCCACATTAAGTTAACTCATAGTATATTCCTTTTTTTGCAAATGGCCATAGTATTAACAATACAAATATGTTACAAATGATGTAAAGTTTGAAAAGGTAATTGCCATAGCCGTGATATGATGCTATTCTAAAGCATAAATGAAAATACAATTACAAAATTAAGAATTCATTAAAGAAATCAAGCGAGGAAGTGTTCGGTTTGAAGGTTATTAAATTTGGCGGGAGTTCCCTTGCGAATGGGACTCAATTGAAAAAAGTATTGCAGATTGTAAAAGATGATGCAGACAGGAGAATCGTGGTCGTTTCAGCACCAGGGAAGCGCAATGACTCGGACGAAAAAGTTACGGATCTGTTGATCAAGCTGGCTGATGAGGTGAAAAACAAAGAAGATCACCAAGAAACCTTAAAGACAATCCTGAAAAGATATCAGGATATCGTCGATGAATTGGAGATCGATCCGAGCGTTATGGACATCATTTCCAACAACTATGTGAAATTGATCCAGACGAAATTTTACAACGAATTGTATGCTCTGGATGCTTACAAAGCCAGCGGTGAAGACAATAGCGCCATCCTAGTGGCTGCATTTTTCAATCAAGAGGGTATCCCTGCCAAATACGTCAACCCGAAGGACGCAGGCCTATTGGTCACTGACAATCCAGGCAACGCGCGTGTATTGTCGGAATCCTTCAAGAATCTGTATGCTTTGCGTGACTCGAAAGAAGTCATCGTATTCCCGGGCTTCTTCGGTTACACCAAGGACGGACAATTGCTTACCTTCTCAAGAGGGGGATCAGACATCTCCGGCGCAATCGTCGCCAACGGGGTCAAAGCCAGCCTATATGAAAACTTCACGGACGTTGATGCCATTTATGTTGCAAACCCGAAAATGGTCAAACATCCGAAAAAAATCAAACAACTGACTTATCGTGAAATGCGTGAATTGTCCTACAGCGGATTTTCCGTATTCCATGACGAAGCTTTACAACCGGCCTTCAGCGCCGGAATCCCGGTTGTTGTCAAAAATACCAATAATCCATCAGCTCCAGGCACAAGCATCACGAGAACGAAGCCTGAAAACAAGCAGATTGTTTCCGGTATTGCCAGCTCGACTGGATTCATGAGCATCTACATCGGCAAATACCTGATGAACCGCGAAGTCGGATTCGGACGCAGAGTGCTGCAGATATTCGAAGATTTCAACTTGAACTTCGAACACATGCCATCCGGTATCGACGATCTGTCGATTATCCTGCGCGCCAATCAGATGACGATGCAGCAGGAACAAGAGTTGCTTTACCGCTTGAAGAACGAATTGGAAGCGGACGATGTGCACGTAAAAGGCGGCATATGCCTCCTGATGATCGTCGGCGAAGGCATGGTCAATTCCGTCGGTACTGTGGCGAAAGCGTGTACCGCACTTGCTGAAGCGGACATCAATCTGGAAATGATCAACCAAGGCTCTTCAGAAGTCAGCATCATGTTCGGGATCGACGAAAAGGACGAAGCCAGAGCAGTCAAAGTGCTTTACGATGCATTTTTCCCGCAAAAAGACTGACTGCAATGAATAAGCTGTGGCTGTTCTCGTCCACGGTGCAAGCGATAGAAAAAGGAAAGCGTTCGGGTTTATAACTCCGAACGCTTTCCTTTTTGTATTCATTTTTCGTGTGCAAGTCCTGTGTTCGAAGTCGTCCCATTCGATTTGGCAGTTCCTTGAAAGTGATGGGTGGGTATATTCGCCAACAACCTCAAACTGTTCAAGATGACCAGTATCGTGCTGCCTTCATGCCCGACCACTCCAAGCGGAAGGTTGATCAGTTGGAACAGGTTGGACAAAATCAGTATGAGGATGACGGTGATTGAGAAGATGATGTTCTGCATGGTGATTTTTTTCAGCTTCTTCGACAAACCATAACAATATTCCAATTTGTCCAATTCGCTCTTCATCAATACCACATCCGCCGTTTCCATGGCGATGTCAGTCCCTTCCCCCATAGCGATGCCGATATCGGCGTTCGCCAATGCGGGTGCATCATTCACGCCGTCTCCAACCATCCCGACCAATTTGTATTTAGCCTGAAGTTCTTTCAGAATGGTGGTTTTGTCCTCGGGAAGACAATTTGCGCGGATCTCATCCACACCCAATTGTTTGCCGATAGTCTGTCCGGTAGCTTCATTGTCGCCTGTGATCATGATCGTATGGACGCCATTGGCTTTGAAAAAGGCGATCATGTCTTTTGCCTCTGATTTGGGTGTATCCAATAGAGCATAATAGGCTACGACTTTATCATCCTGGGAAACATAGATGACGGTTTTTCCTTCGTTCTGGAGTGCGAAAGCTTCCTTTACGAACGACGGCTCGTTCAGTTCATCGGTTACGACGAAGGTCTTTTTGCCGATTTTCCATTTGCTTCCGAACGCTTCCCCGGCCAACCCGAAACCGGTAAGATCCTGGATTGAATCCATCTGGTTCTTCACATATTCCTTTGTTTCGAGATGCTGGACCAACGCGGAAGCAATCGGATGAGTAGATGAGTGCTCCAACGCATATACGACGGACATGATATGTTTTTCATCCGTGCCTGCCAGATAATTGGCTTCCGTCACTACCGGTTTGCCTTCCGTCAGCGTGCCTGTTTTGTCGAAGGCGATGCAATCCATGGCCGAAAAGTTCTCGATCGCGATGCCACCTTTGAAGAGGATACCGCGTTTGGCTGCATTGGAAATGGCGGAAAGGACAGCAGGAGTGGCCGATGCCATCAAGGCGCAAGGGGAAGCGACCGTCAACAGCACCATGCCGCGATAGAATGATTCATTCCAACCCCAATCCAGGAGGAAATAAAAAACGGCAATCATGACCGGCACAAAAACAAGGACGATCTTAACATAGGTATTTTCAATGCGGTTGATGAAGCTCGCTGTCTTCGAAGGGGTCTTTTGCGCTTCTTCCACCATGCGGATGATTTTGGCGAACAAAGTATCTTTGGATTCTTTCGAGACGGTCATGGTCAGAGCTTCACTCAAGTTGATCGTGCTGCCGAAGATATCATCGCCGACCGTCTTTTCGACAGGGACGGATTCACCGGAAATGGCGGCTTCATCGATCAGGCCTAGACCCGACGCGATCGTGCCGTCGATGGGGATGCTGGCGCCTTTAGGGACCATCAATGTATCGCCGACTTTCAGATCCTTGACTGCAACGTCTTCGATCGAGCCATCCGGGTTGATGCGTTTTGCGATTTCAGGGACAATGTTCATCAACGCTGTGATCGCTTGGGTACTTTTATCGGTCGCGTATTCCTCCAGTGAACCGGATAACGAGAAGATAAAGATGAGCAATGCGCCTTCCATCCAGTAGCCGATCAAAGAGGCGCTAACTGCTGCAAGCACCATCAATATGTCGACGTTCAGGTGTTTATTTTCAACTGTATCGATGAATCCTTCTTTTGCTTGTTTATAGCCGCCTATGATGAACGATAACACGAAAATGATGGCTGCAGCTGTATCAAAGTTTTGCCATTGCAACACAATGCCAAGAATGATGAGAATGCCACTGATCGTGGTTGCGATCATCGCTTTATTCTTGAATAAATCTTTCATGATTTGACACTCCTTCCTATATGCCTTCATGATAGCACTAAAGAAATCCAGATTATAATCATTATAATCAAATGGAAATGAATCTCATTCTCAATGTCCATATATCAGACACAATTTGAAGCGGCAGAAAATTACGCACAGCAATAAAACCAGAAGGTTAACAAAAAAATACAGATTATAATAATTGTTAATAAGGACTATAGATGTTCTGGATGACAAAATAAAAAGCCATCCCAAAAAGGATGGCGAAACTCATTTTTCAGACAAACATAAAATAGATCAGGACGATGGCACCAAGGACAATCCGATACCAACCGAATGCCTTGAAATCATTGCGTTTCAGATAACCGATCAAGAACTTGATGGCAACGATCGAAACGAGGAAAGCGGTAAGCATGCCTGATAAAAGAACGGCGAATTCAAGTCCGGTAAAGTTGAAGCCGAATTTGATGATCTTCAAAAAACTGATTCCGAACATGATCGGAATGCTCATGAAGAAGGAGAATTCTGTCGCGATGAAGCGTGAAGTACCCAATACGATGCTCCCCAGGATGGAAGAACCGGAGCGCGATGTACCCGGAATGATCGAGAGGGCTTGGAACAGACCAATCTGGAATGCCTTCATATAAGTTAATTGGCTGAAATCGGTAATGCTCGGTTCGCGATCCTTGTGCCTGTTTTCGATCACGATGAACAAGATCCCGTAGATGATCAGTGCCAAAGCTACGACCGTCGCGTTCAAGAGATTTTCATCCGCCCAATCGTTCAAAGGTAACCCGATTACGCCTGCTGGGATACAACCGATGATCACTTTTTTCCAGATATCCCAAGTCTGGTTCTTCTCTGCCTTCGTTTTGCTTGAAGAGAAGGGATTCAGTTTGTGGAAATAAATGACGACCACAGCCAAGATAGCTCCTAATTGGATCACATAGAAGAACATCTCTTTGAATGCCTGCGAGAGGTTCAACTGGATGAATTCTTCTACAAGGATCATATGACCCGTGCTGCTGATGGGCAGCCATTCGGTTATTCCCTCGACGATTCCGAGGATGATTGCTTTCAGTATTTCCATAAATTCCATATAATATCCTTTCTGTTGCCCAATATTTTGATGCTCCATCATCTAGTATAGCGAAATGAAAAAGATTAGCCAACTATTTTCAAGTATTCTGCTTAACGATGTTTATTTCTTTTTCGATGTAAGCGGTGCTCAAAAAAATTCACATTACCGAACGATTTATGTTAAAATGAAGTGTACTAATTTTAACATAAGCTCATTTAAATAAGAAAGAGGCGATAGCATGTTTGACTTTTTTAAGAAGGGTGATAAGAAGGAAACACTACCGGTTGAGAAAGAACTCTTATATTCACCAGCAAATGGTATTGTGGTTCCAGTTTCGGATGTTGCAGATCCGGTCTTTTCCCAAAAAATGATGGGTGACGGGTTTGCGGTCATTCCTACTGACGGAAACATTTATTCTCCAGCAAAAGGAAAAGTATTGAGCGTATTCCCGACAAAGCATGCGGTAGGCATCCTGTTGGACAGCGGATTGGAACTTTTGTTGCATATGGGTTTGGACACGGTTGAGTTAAACGGAAAACCATTCGAAATCTTTGTGAAAGAAGGCCAGGCTTTGACTGCCGATACACTCATTGCTAAAGTTGATCTGGCACAACTGCAAGAAGCGGGCAAAGATTCTGCGATGGTCGTTGTGATCACAAATATGGATAAAGTAAAAAGTTTCAGCCTGGATGTAACCGGAGAGGCTGCCGTAAAAGCAGAAATCGGAAGCGTCGTGCCGAAAGAATAACAGAATGAATTAAGAAAAGCTGAACGGGTTCGTTCAGCCCTGAAAGAAATTTAGGAAATCTGTCCGACTGAGCATCGAAGAGCGCAATAGGATAGATTTATCTAATTTCCGAAGGGCTAACCCGTGAAGCTGGACATTATTTTAGGTGCATGAAACATGTTGCAAACTTGTGAAACACCTACGGTGATGCACTTTTCACTCTGGAAATTTTTATAAATTCCTATGTATTTTAAAAAAAGCTTCATCCGGCTAGCCGGATGGAGCTTTTTGCTTCGCTATCGCCTCCCTATGCTTTGGCCTTGGCTAAATGGAGCGCAGCCCGTTAAGGACGTTCCAACGAAAAAATCTCTCCGAGCTTTGTGTAGTCGTTGCCGGCCAGCCTTGCGACAGGCGCCAATTTGTCGGCCCAAACGTATTGTTTCTCGTGATCGAAGACCGTTTCATCGAAAAGGAAATCTTCGACGCGCAAGATGAACAGATCCGTCAGCACTTTGCCATCAGCATCCGTCAGAGGCACATATTGATGCACCGTGGTTTCCATGCGGATTTTCGCTTCTTTGATCGCGGGTACAGTGACAGTGTGGCTGGCGGTCAACGTCAATTCCGTCAGATCGATTTCGCTCTCTGTGTCCGGTAGCTGAGCGGCCGTCCTGTTCATCTCCTCCACCAAGTCTTCGCTGACGATGTGGACGACTCCTTGTCGGGAAGCCAGCAGGTTTCTGGCGGAATCCTTGATTTTCCCGTCATTCCTCAGAATGGCCACGCTGATCAGCGGCAGCACGTTCGAAGCGACGCTGAAAAAGCTGAATGGCGCTGCATTGACGACCTGGGTTTCCGGATTCTGGGTAGTGATCCAAGCAATCGGGCGGGGAATGATGCTCCCCGTCAAAAATTTGTACATTTGTTTTGTGTTGAGTTCTTTAGTATTGAAATGCTGCATATGCTCACTTCTTTCTTTTAAGGATATTGGCTTCGATTGCCTTTCGCTTTGGTTCCAGAAAATCAGGGAGAGCGAACGTTTCCCCGAGTTTTTCCAAAGGTTCGTCAAGTGTGAAGCCTGGATAATCGGTCGCTATTTCGATGCGTAATCCGTTTGGTTCCCGTAAGTAAAGACTTTGGAAATAACCGCGGTCGATGATTTTTTCAACGGTGATCTGCCTGTGTTTTGCCTTATCCAGAATCAAATCAAGGTCTTTGCGTTCAGGCACGCTGTAGGCGATGTGGTCGATGGCGCCTTTGCCTAAACGGGAACGCCTCAGTCTAGTGGACTGGATAAGCCGACTTTCCCCATCCAATGCAGAAATCGGGCGAGCAACATGATCCAACAGGCTCATGCCGAGCACGTCACGAAAAAAAGCCTCCGTTGTTCCGAGGTCGGCCACAGTGTAATGGATGCCCAGTATACCGATGATCTGGTATTGGGCGGGCACGTCGCTGTGGCGTGTCGCCTGCTCGGGTGCTATCACTTCAGCTGCTTCAACCAGAGTGATTTTCATGTCGTCCGGGTCCAAGAAAGAACAGCTTACTTCATCGTTTGCAATCAAACGAACAGCCTTTGACGTAAGCCGTTTTTTCCAGAACGGCAGACTGCCTTGGGGGATCTTCAGCAGCACTTCATGGATGAAGCTGTCTTCTTCGTGGCGTTGGCCGACTCTGGGCAGCTCGAAAAAAGTCAAAATCGTACCAGGAGTTCCCTTGTAGTCCCCATAAAAAAAGTGAGGATCGGTCAAGTTTTCCTGATTGACCGTCTGTTTGACGAGACGCAAACCTAGGGTATCGGTGTAAAAGGTTTTGTTCTTCTCCGCATCTTTGATGATGGCGGTGAGATGGTGAAAACCGGTAATCATATAAGCTCCAACCTCCGTTCAAAAGATACATACAACGAGTATACAGGAGAGTGCCTCAGCGAGGTAACTATTTTGCTCAGCTGTGCCAATAACCAAAAACCCCCCAAGTTCATCCGAACGTGGAGGGAAATGTATGAAGTCTAGTAGAACACGCAAACGCACTCAGGCGCGTAGACGTCCTTTTGCAGCAACGTCAATTTACCTGTTTCTGCATCGCGCTCGAACAAAGTCAGGTTATCGGAATCCTGATGAGCTACAATCACGAATTGGCCGCTCGGATCCAGGTTGAAGTCACGGGGGATGTTTCCTTCGGTAGGGACATATTCCACTAACGACAATGTTTCGCCGTCTTCGGATACCGCATAGACGACCAATGAGTCATGACCACGGTTGGACGCATAAACGAATTTTCCGTCTGCGGAAATGCGGATAGCCGCGCCACCGTTGAAACCGGTATGCTCTTCAGGGATGGTCGTGATGACTTGCAATAACGAGAACGTGCCTGTTGTTGCATCATAAGCCAACACCTCAACATCGCTGCTCAACTCACCGAACATGTAAGCCACTTTACCGTTTGGATGGAAAACCAAGTGACGCGGGCCTGTCCCAGGAGTCGCTTTATAACGGGCAACTTCCGCCAGTTTGCCTTCATCAGAAACCGTGTAGGTGTAAACTTCGTCGGTACCCAAATCGCAAGCCAACAAGAATTTCTTGTCTGGAGATAGCGCGCTGTAATGCACATGCGGAATTGTTTGATTTTCATGGATGCTCGAACCCTCATGTTGTGCGCGGTCCGTCATTGTGAATGAACCATCAGCGTTCTCTTTGTAGACAGTCAAGTAACCACCGTGGTAATTGGCAGTGAAAATCAATTTTTTGTCTTCGTCGAAGTAGATATAGCAAGGCGCAGATCCTTCAGCAGAAATTTCAGCCACCTTGTCATAGCTTCCGTTTTCATTTTTCTTGAAAGAAGTGATGCCACCGCCTTCATCCGTTTTGGAAATCGCGTACAGCGTTTCTTTGTCCGCAGATAAGTCCAGATAAGTAGGGCTGTCGACTTCCGCAATCAAGCGATAATCACGTAATTCTTTTTTATCGGTGTCCAAAATGATTTGATGAACCCCTTTACTCTCTCTTTTTGTGTAAGAGCCAAGATATAAAACTTGTTCCATCCAAAGACCTCCTAAATATTATGATAATTCCATTATAACAAATGCCCTCCACAATGACAGGGAAAAAACCTTGCGAAGCAAATAAAGTTGGATTCAACGGCATAATCGATGGTTTGCCAAAAAAACTGTGATAGAATAGAAATTGTAAAAAGTGTCTGAAAAGGGGATATGTATATGCAAAGCAAAGTAATTCAAATTGGAGAAAAAGCTATAGATATAAAAGAACCGATGATCATTCTGTTCGATGACAGCGCAACGGAGCCCTTGCAGCAAATTTCCGTCATCCATCGTTTCATCGAGCCCCAGGAATGGTTCGAACTGGCGGACGGAGACCGGATTTTGTTTGATGATCAGGAATACCGCATATCCTATATCGGTAACCATGTCCTAAAAAATTTGCAGTCGATCGGTCACACCACCATGATTTTCAAAAACTGGGATGAAGAACGCTTGGAAACAAGCATCTATTTGACTCCTTATGTTTTGCCGGCAATAACGGACGGCACGATCATTTCCTATAAGAAGAAAGATTGAAGGTGAGTCCAATGGAAAGAGCTCCGCGTAGAGGAACGAAATCCGGGAATAGGTTGTCGTGGTTTGAAAGATGGTTTCTGAACAACAAATTCGTGACTGTCCTACTGATCACTTTACTCATTCTCTTGATTGTTTTGGTATTTTCAAAAATCTCTTATCTTTTAGGGCCAATCGGCAGCTTCTTCAGTGTCATCGGCTTTCCGCTGGTAATGGCGGGTATCTTTTATTATATGCTGAACCCTATTGTAACGCTGTTGGAGAAGAGGGGGATAAAACGATTCGTCGGTATTTGGATTGCCTTCGTGCTGGTGCTGCTGCTGATGATTTGGGGTTTTGCAATCCTGATTCCGATTATCCGCGATCAGACTATAGGGATACTCCGCGAATTTCCTACTTATTGGCAGGCAATCGAGAGCATGACGATCGAATTGATCAACTATGATTGGTTCACCTCGCTGCAGGAACAAATCAATCAAATCAATTCGGACATCTTCAACTCCATTTCCGCTAAATTGAATGAAGTCCTGTCCAACACTGTCAGCGGGTTGGGCAGCGTCGTCGGCCTGTTGACGAATGCGTTTGTAGGAATCGTCACGATGCCTATCATCTTGTATTATCTACTGAAGGAAGGAGATAAATTGCCACTGACTTTTCTGCAATTATTTCCTACAAACCTACGGGAGTCGATCGGGGACTTGCTGAAGAAAGTCAACACGCAGATCAGCCAGTATGTGCGCGGTCAGATTACGGTCGCGTTCTTTGTCGGGTTGATGTTCGTCATCGGTTATGCCATCATCGGAATGAAATTCGGAATCGTGCTTGGGATATTCGCCGGATTCCTGAACATCATTCCTTATATGGGTTCCTTCATTGCGATGGTGCCCGCGGTGATTGTTGCGATAGTGGATTCTCCGCTGATGCTGGCAAAAGTGCTGCTGGTTTTCTCAATCGAGCAATTCATTGAAGGACGCGTCATTTCACCGCAGATACTCGGCAGCAATCTCGAGGTCCATCCCGTCACGATCATCTTTGTATTGCTTACGGCAGGAAAATTGTTCGGTCTGACCGGTTTTATCTTGGGTATTCCCGGCTATGCAGTCCTTAAAGTCCTGTTCATGCATATTTTTGAATGGTACAAGGAAATATCCGGATTGTATCTGGATGAACCTGAAATTGTAGAAGAGCCTGACGAGGATTATCTTCAAGAATAATCGAAATGAAAAGAGGAATGCTTGATGAACAAAAAGAGATGGATTGCGGTAGCGATCGCGCTGGTTCTTTTCGTGGCATCGCTTGGTTCACAATTTCTGTCGACCCGGTTGGCTGACCAAACGGAAGACTCCCTCAGCCAGCTTACGGGCAATCTGATACCAGGAACGAGCTTGCAGGAAAATGTTTTGGAAAGTGGCGATGCCAGCAATCGGATTGCGGTTCTGCATATCGAAGGGACGATTCAATCAGGTGCGGGCAGTGTGCTGACGGACGGCTCCAGTTACGATCATGACCTTTTTTTGGAGCAGTTGAAAGCCATCGAAGAGGATGACACAATCAAAGGGATCTTCTTGATAGTCGACAGCCCGGGCGGCGGGGTCTATGAAAGTGCGGAGGCGCACGATAAATTGTACCGCATTGCTGCTGAAAAGGAACTTCCGGTCTATGCATCCATGCAAGGAACTGCTGCAAGTGGGGGCTACTACATTTCCGCTGGTGCGGATAAGATTTATGCCACTGCTGAAACGACTACCGGTTCGATCGGCGTCATCATGCAGGCGATCGAATACTCGGGGCTGCTTGAAAAGCTGGGTATCGAATACAACACAATCAAGTCGGGCAGCCTCAA
This sequence comes from Trichococcus sp. ES5, assembly GCF_900067165.1. Lineage (NCBI taxonomy): Bacteria > Bacillati > Bacillota > Bacilli > Lactobacillales > Carnobacteriaceae > Trichococcus > Trichococcus sp. ES5. The sequence goes on along the minus strand of NZ_FJND01000012.1, from coordinate 18,507 downwards.
GGACATCGGGTCGCCGGATCGGGATATGACAGAGGAAGAACGCGCGTTGCTTCAAGCCTACGTCGATGAGGCTTATCAGCGTTTCGTCACTGTCGTTTCAACGGGAAGGAATATGCCGGAAGAAGAGGTCCGCGCTGTTGCGAACGGCATGATTTATTCCGGCACACAGGCTCAAACGCTTGGATTGGTGGATGAGATAGCCTATACGGATGATGCATTGAAAGCGATGAAAACCGCTTATGACCTCGAGGATGCGGAAGTATTCGACTATACTTCGACACCTGGCCTGTTTTCCGATTTTTCTTGGTTGTTCGCTCAGGCGGCTGCCAAACTGACGAGCCAGGAAAATCAGACGCTTTCTGAACTGCAGCTGCTACGCGACACTTTCGGGACAACCGCCGCTCCGAGATTGCTTTATCTCTACGGAGGTGAGTGATGATGGAAGAGCAAACCACTACGCATGAAGCACGCTTGGAAGAAATCCGCAAAAAGAAAATAGCCTGGGAGGAAGCCGAACGCTATTCCGACCAGCAGGAACGCCCGTTTCACCGCTATCCGGATTACGTATTCGCCGGTTTTTGGATCAGGTTGTTTGCCTACCTCGTCGACTTGCTGATTGTGCAGGCATTGGTAGGGATTTTGATCAAGCCGATTTTCGCTTTGGGCGGCATCAGTATGCTAGGGAACAATCCCTTGACCTTATTCGGATTTCTTCAGTTGTTGATCCTTGTCGGATATTTCATGCTGACGACGAAATATACAAACGGCCAAACAGTTGGGAAAATGATTTTCGGCATCCGTGTCGTCTGCTTCAAGGAAGAAAACCTCAGTTGGCAGACCGTCTTGATCCGCGAAGGCGTTGGTCGCTACATTGGCAAAACTGTGGCAGTGATCTATCTGGTCGCTGCTTTCCAAAGCAAGAAACAACATCCGATCGATTTGCTTTGCGATACTTCGGTCGTGACGGAAAACAGTGTCCGTGCGTTGCAAGAAAGTTACTAGTAGAGAGAGCAAATGTGGAAAAATGGCATGCGACCGGTGTTTATCGGTCGCATGCCGTTTTTTGTGGTGTGTTTGGGGCCGTATAATAATGTGGAACTCCGGGGAAGACTGCCTTAACCGGAAAAGACGGCAGCACACCTATTCCGGCTTGCAAATTCCGCCATATTTGTTATACTTGTTATATAACGGACAGGAGGGGTAAATATGTTCATCGAAATTCTTCCGAACAGCGATACGCCGATCTACACGCAATTGATGTACCAGATCAAAATAGGCATCCTTAAAAGGGAATGGTCATTTGGCGATGGATTGCCGAGCGTGCGGAGTTTGGCCAGTGAATTGGGCATCAACATGCACACCGTAAATAAGGCATACAATCTGTTGGCGGACGAAGGCGTCCTGGTTAAAAATCAGAAAGGCTATTTTGTCAGTGAGCGTGCAATGATAGCTTCCAATGAGGCCACGAAAGCGGCGATGCAGGATAAGCTCAAGGAGATCTTGATCGATAAACAGATTTTTGAGGTCACTGACGAAACATTCCGTGAATGGCTGAATGAAATCGAGAAAGCGTTGAAAGGAGAGGGGAAGACACATGCTGATCTTTAGTTGGTTTATGGTGATATTATTTTTAATTATTGGGGTCGTCAACGGCATTACGCCCTATTATAGCAGGTTAGGTACACCGTTTGGAGTGACGGTTCCGACCGCGCATCAGCAAGACCCCTATGTTTTGAAGCTGAAAAAAGCCTATCTTTACCAAAATGTGATGGGGAGCATCCTGCTTGCTGCGCCAATATTTTTCTTTCTTCGCTGGGAAGATGGAGAGAAAGTGGAGATGGTCACCAGCATCTATGTGACGGTCGCGATGTTTGCCTTCATCTTCCTTTCCTTCCTGCTATACCTGCAGAAGCGGAAACAGCTCCGCGGTTGGAAAATAGCCAACGACATCAAAATTGAACCAAAGAAAGCCAAAATCGTCATCGATACCGCCTATCACAAAGATCTGAAGGTGGTCTCCCATTCGGTTTTCGTTTCGGCTCAACTGTTCATCTTGCTGGTGACGGTAGCGGTCACGCTCTATTTCTATGACCTGATACCCGAGCAATTCCCAGTTCACTGGAACAGTTCGAATGAACCGGATCGGATCGTTGATAAAACGTATGTGAATGTATTCATGCTGCCTGCGATACAATTGTTGATGATTCCGATGATTTTTTTCAGTCATTATTCCTTCATCAAATCGAAACAGAAGATTTCCCCTTATCTATCTGATCTTTCCAGCAAACAGAGTAAATTATTCCGCCAGGCTTGGTCTTATTACTTCCTGATCGTGACGGTGCTGACGCAACTTTTGTTGAGCGGCATTCATTTTTTCTCCTTGTTCTTCGCAGACAAGGGTGCCCAGTGGATCATCGGTATGACCATTCCGTTCGTGGTCATCATCGTTGGGTACAGCGTCTATTTGACCTGGAAATACGGCCAAGGAGGCGAGAAATTGTTTCTGAATGAAGCGGGCGAATTACCGGATGAAGTGACGGAGACGGACGAAGAGCGCTTCTGGAAATGGGGCGTATTGTATTACAACCCGGAAGATCCGTCGCTATTTGTCGAAAAACGTTTTGGCATTGGCAGCACATTGAATATGGCCAGATGGCAAGCCTGGTTGTTCATCGCCGGTCTGTTGGCATTCGTAGTGCTGACGATCGTGCTTTCGTTCATGATGGAATAACAGTAAGCATAGACAAAAACAGAGGCCAGGACATTTGTCCCGACCTCTGTTTTTCGATTTATTTTTCAAGCTTTTTGTTATGCTGGGCAATGGCCATATCAACGATGCGGTTAGCCAAGTGGATGTTGCGGACCAAAAGGGGACCATGGAAATAGGAGCAGAAGACATTTTTATAGCGGGCACCCTCGGTTTTATCTTCGCCATTGTTGCCCATGCCTTTTTCGACTTTTCCGAGGGGACGCATGTTTTCGCCAAGGAAGGTGCGTCCGTTATGATTTTCGAATCCTTCGTAAGTCTCGTTGAATTCTTCGCTGCGGATGGCGATGTCGCCGATGAACCGGTTATTGTCCTGGCTCAGGGTATAATGGTCCAGCGCGCTGATGCCGGGTATTTTATTGCCGGACGCATCCATGTAATAGTGTCCCAATAATTGGTAGCCACCACAGATGGCCAACAGAACACCATCGTTTTCGATGTATGCCTTGATTCCTGCTGCTTTAGCTTGAATGTCTTTGGAGACGATGAACTGTTCGTAATCCTGGCCTCCCCCGAAAAAGACGAGATCATACTTATTGGGATCGAACGGTTGGTCCAAGCTGATGATTTCGGTTTCGAAATCGACGCCTTTTTCACGGGCGCAGTACTGGAGCATCAAAAGATTGCCATTATCGCCGTATGTGTTCAGTAGGTTGCCGTACAAGTGGCAAATACGTAGTCGCATTTATTTCATCCTTTCCGCTAAATAGCCCTGGTTCGCCAGCTCTTTACGGAGTTGCAGCACAGCGGTATAAGTTGCCATCACATAGATTTTTTTCGTGGGAGCATTTTTGAAAGTTTTGATGACATCGGAGATTTCCGGAACCACTTCCAGCTTATCTTCCGGAATGCCGGCAACCTTCATCCGTAGGGTCAGCTCTTTTTGGCGGATGCCGCTGACGGTAACTTTCGGGATATCAAAATCCAAGAATTTCTCGTAATTTCCGTCCCAGATCCAGCTGACATCGGTTCCGTCTGCCGGGCGGTCATTCAGGATCGACACGACGCTGAATGGTTCCTCTTCGTAATGCAAAAGATCGATTACCTGATTCAGGCCGACCGGATTTTTGATCAGATTCAGGATGATTTCCTTGTCGTTTACGGTGATCGTTTCTTGACGTCCAAATTTTTGTTGTGCCGCCGAGAAGCCGGCCTGGATCTCTTCGGGCGTCAATCCGAAATGCTTGCCGACCGAATAAGCAGCCAAGGCATTGTAGACATTGTAGAGTCCCGCAACATTTGTCTGGAACGGATGACCATCGATCTCAAAAGAAGAGCTTTTGTGCGTCAGCTTATCGACTTTGGTGACAGCATAAGTCAATTCTGGCCGTTTGAAATCGCAATGCGGGCAGTAGTATTTCCCAAGGTTGCTGTAGGTATTGAATTTATAGCGCAAAATGTGTTGGCATTTCGGACAAAGCACGCCGTCCGTGTTGTAATGCGCCAAGGTGTCTCCATCCGGTTCATGATTGAAGCCGAAATAGATTTGTTTATTGACCAACTCTTTTGAGTTGAAGATCGGGCTGTCCCCATTCGCGAGAATGACAGCATCAGGTGCCAATGCAGCGCCATCGACCATCTTCTGGTAGATTGTATAGATTTCTCCGAATCGGTCCATCTGATCGCGGAAAACATTCGTATTGACGATGACTTTCGGCTTGATGAACTTCGTAACCTTAACGAGGCTGGCTTCGTCGACCTCAAGGACAGCAAAGGCTCTTTCCTTTTTGACTTTGCGCGAATAGCCTTCCAAGAAAGAGGAAATGATGCCTTGCTCCATGTTGGCCCCCGTTGGATTCGTCAAAATATGCGGATATTTTTGCTGTAGAACATGATAAGTCAAAGATGTCGTCAATGTTTTGCCGTTCGTGCCGGTGATGATGACAACATCAAAATTTTCGGAAAGATGTTGCAATACGTCGGGATCCAATTTGACGGCCAGTTTGCCGGGCAGACTTGTTCCGCCTTTGGTGAATGTCTGAAGACCCCACTGGGCGATCTTGCCGATATTGATTGCTAGTGAACCGCGGATAGTCAAATAAATTCGCTCCTTACTTATATTTCTCTTGCCATCATAGCATATAACAAGGCTTTTTTCGATAGCGTTAGTATAGCAGAATTTACCGGGAATGAATATTTTTAGATTACGCCTCGTGTCAGAAACGGGGCTTTCGATTGCTGAAGGACAGTCGGTAATCGTGAATTTTATTGACTTTGCAGCCATTTCCTACTATCATTATACGGGATGTTATTCAGTTTTTTCCGCTCCGGTAATCTTGATCGGAGCGGAATGATGAAGGTGAGATAATAGCGGGGTCGGAAGCAGGATGACATAAGTGCATCCTTTCTTTTTGCAAGGAATTCCGATCGATGGATGAAAAGTAGGCAAGAGGCTGTTTGAAAGGTGGACATGATGGCACAGTTATTTTTTAAATACGGGGCGATGAACAGCGGGAAATCGATCGAGATCCTGAAGGTCGCCTATAATTATGAAGAGCAGAACAAGTCGGTAATGATTTTCACAAGCGCGCTTGATGATCGTGATGGTATCGGATATGTTTCTAGTCGGATCGGATTGAAGCGCGAAGCTATCCCGATTGCAGATGATATGGATGTATTCTTGGAAGTCGCCAAAAATCCGAAAAGGCCCGCTTGTATCTTGATAGATGAATCCCAATTCCTGTCCAAGGCGCATGTCATCCAACTGGCGCGCATCGTCGACGAACTGGCGATTCCGGTGATGGCGTTCGGATTGAAGAATGATTTTCAGAACGAATTGTTTGCAGGCTCGAAATATCTGTTGCTTTACGCGGATAAGATAGAAGAGATAAAAACCATCTGCTGGTATTGTCATAAAAAAGCAATCATGAATATGCGTGTCGTGGATGGAAAACCAGTATATGCAGGTGAACAAATCCAGATTGGCGGAAATGAATCCTATCTTCCCGTCTGTCGCAATCATTACCATCATCCGCCATTGGCCTAAAACAAATAATCAGAAACAAAAAAGAGGGGTTTGAAAAAGTTATGTATGATCAATTAGATGCATTCATTATCCGTTATGAAGAACTTTCCGAATTGTTGAGCGATCCGGAAGTTCTTTCTGATACAAAACGATTCCTGGAATTAACTAAAGAAGAAGCAGGGCTGAGGGAGAAAGTTGCGACCTTCAAGCGTTACAAAGAAGTGGAAGGCGAAATAGCCGATACCGAAGAGATGTTGTCGGAAAATTTGGACGAGGATATGGCGGCTATGGCTAAAGAAGAATTGAGCGACTTGAAGAAAGAAAAAACGGAACTTGAGGAGCGCATTAAAGTCTTGTTGTTGCCTAGCGATCCGAACGATGATAAAAACATCATCATGGAAATCCGAGGGGCTGCCGGAGGGGATGAAGCTGCACTGTTCGCGGGTACGTTATTCACGATGTACAGCAAATTTGCAGAAAGCCAAGGGTGGAGAGTCGAGGTCATGGACGCGAATATCACCGGCATCGGTGGTTACAAAGAAATCATCCTGATGATCAGCGGCCAAGGAGCTTACTCCAAACTGAAATATGAGAGTGGCGCGCACCGTGTCCAACGTGTTCCGGAAACAGAATCACAAGGGCGTGTGCATACGTCAACTGCTACCGTAGTCGTCATGCCGGAAGCGGAAGATGTTGAATTGAACATCGATGATAAAGATATCCGCACAGATATCTACCATGCCAGCGGAGCCGGCGGGCAGCATGTCAACAAGACTGCATCGGCTGTCCGTTTGACCCACTTACCGACAGGCATTGCCGTTGCGATGCAGGACGAACGTTCCCAAATCAAAAACCGCGAGAAAGCGATGAAAATTTTGCGTACGCGTGTATATGACAAAATCTCTTCTGAAGCACAATCCGAATATGATGCAACGCGTAAATCCGCAGTCGGGACGGGTGATCGTTCTGAACGGATCCGTACCTACAACTTTCCGCAAAACCGCGTTACGGATCACCGGATCGGCTTGACCCTGCAAAAATTGGATACGATTTTGAGCGGAAAGCTGGACGAAGTCATCGATGCGTTGATAATGGCCGATCAGACGCAAAAATTGGAGTCCCTGAACAATGGATCAATCTAACGAGCTCAGTTACCAGCAAGCTTTGCAGAATGGTGCGCTTTTTTTGGAACAGCATGAAAAAAGTCCGTTGGCCGCTGAAAGATTACTTTTGGATCGTTTAGGCTGGACAAAGACGGATCTGTTGATGCGTTTTGCCGACCCGATCACGGATCAGGAATACAAGCAATATTTCAGTGATATCAAAGAGTATGTTTCGGGCAAACCGATACAATATATCGTAGGTGTCGAATGGTTTTACGGATACCCTTTGAAAGTCACGGAAGCTACATTGATTCCACGTCCGGAAACGGAGGAGCTTGTGCAGCGGGCTTTGAAATGCCTGGAGGGGAAAGGTCCCCAGAAGGTCCTGGACATCGGGACGGGATCCGGAGCTATCGCCATTGCGATGAAAAAGCAACGTCCGCAGGATGAAGTGACCGCCACTGATCTTTCTCAAGAAGCCCTGGTCGTTGCTGAGGAGAACGCGGATCAACTGGATGTGCAGATCCGCTTCCTGCAAGGGGATCTGCTGGAGCCGGTACAACTGGAAACGTTCGACTGCATCCTCAGCAATCCTCCCTACATCAGCGAAGATGAAATTAGCCTGATGGACAGTTCTGTTTTGGAGTACGAACCACATTCGGCGTTGTTTGCTGATCATGACGGATTGGATCTATACCAAAAGATGGCCTTCACGCTGCCGTTCCATTTGAAAACGGACGGATGCCTATTCATGGAAATCGGCTTCAACCAAGGTGAAAAATTGTTGGAACTCTACAAAAAAGCTTTCCCGGATAAAACCGTCACGATCGAAAAGGATCTGTCCGGTCTCGACCGCATGCTGATAGTAAAATAAGAAAAGCTGAACAGGTTTCTTTGTTCTTTCCGAAGGGATGAACCGTGAAGCTAGCCATCAGGTTTATTGTGTATAAGATGAAAAGAGTCGCCTGATATCCATGGGCAAAAAATGGCTGCGGGCAATTGCCCCGGCTATTTTTTTACCTGATCAGCGTCTTCGCCAGCCAAAACATTGAGAAAGGAGCATACAGTATTATGGAAACAAAAATATACGACGCCTCAACAATCGATGAGGCAGCCGAGCTGTTGAAAGCCGGAGACTTGATTGCTTTCCCGACCGAGACTGTCTACGGCCTAGGCGCCATTGCATCAAATGATGAAGCCGTAAAAAATGTATACAAAGTGAAAGGAAGACCCAGTGATAACCCCTTGATCGTTCATGTATCCGATCGCGAGATTGCGAAATATGTGGCCTTTGTTCCGCAACAGGCAGAAATTTTGATGGAGGCTTTTTGGCCAGGTCCTCTGACTTTGATTTTTCCGATGAAGGAAGGGATATTTGCACCGACCGTCACTGCAGGGCACAATACAGTCGCGCTGCGGATGCCGGACCAAGAACAGACGCTGGAATTGATCAGAAAAACCGGTTTTCCCTTGGTTGGACCGAGCGCAAATACTTCAGGCAAACCGAGTCCGACGACTGCCCAACATGTGCTGCACGATCTTTCAGGCAAAATTGCCGGCATCCTCGATGGAGGAGAGACGCAAATTGGTTTGGAATCAACCGTTTTGGATTTGACTAACGCAGTCGGACCCATCATTTTGCGTCCGGGTGCCATCACGGAAGCGCAGTTGGAGCCGGTCATCGGCAAACTGGCAGCAAATGCCGGAACAGCAAACGAGACAGAGGCTCCGAAAGCGCCAGGAATGAAGTACCAACACTATTCTCCTACTCAACCGGTCATCCTGATTGATGGAACGACTGCCGATTGGAAAGCCGCCATCGAGGAGTGTCACGATCAAGGCAAAGAAATCGGTATTTTGGCTTCCGAAGAAAAGCTGACTGCGCATAAGGAAGCAGCGCGCGCTACTTTCTCATTAGGACCGAAGGCGGATGTGACGGTGGCATCGCAACGCCTATATGCGGGGCTGAGGTATCTTGATGAGCAGCCTGTCGATGTGATTTTGGCAGAAGCCTACGATCCGAATGGCCTCGGCAAGGCATTCATGAATCGTATGGAAAAAGCGGCTTCAGCGAAATATCCGAAAAAATAGCCGGAATTATCGTCTATTATCCGTCTTTAGCTTACTTTTTGTAAAAAATATTCAATTCCAGGAGCTTATATGCTTTATTTCCTGAAAATTTATGCTATACTCAACTTACATTTTTTAATTGATTTAAATTTTGGAATAATGTGATGGAAGGGTGCAAACATGGATAAAGAATTATTTGCAGCAATTGATAAAGAACGCGAAAGACAAGAGAACGGGATCGAACTGATTGCTTCCGAAAACTTTGTATCTGAAGATGTTATGAGAGCGCAAGGCAGCATCTTGACAAATAAATATGCTGAAGGCTACCCTGGTCGTCGTTATTATGGCGGTTGCGAATTTATCGATGTCATCGAAAACTTGGCCATCGATCGCATCAAAGCAATCTTCGGTGCAGAATATGCCAATGTACAACCACATTCCGGTTCACAAGCGAACATGGCTGCTTATCGTGTTTTGGTCCAGCCCGGCGATAAGATTTTGGGGATGGACTTGAGTCACGGGGGACATTTGACTCATGGTGCGTCTGTGAATTTCAGCGGTCAGACTTATGAGTTCGTGGCTTACGGCGTAGAAAAAGAATCCGAAACGATCAACTATGACACAGTCAGAGAGATCGCTTTGAAAGAACAACCAAAATTGATTGTTGCCGGTGCCAGCGCTTATCCGCGCGCAATCGATTTCAAACGTTTTAGAGAAATCGCTGATGAAGTCGGTGCTTATCTGATGGTGGATATGGCTCATATTGCAGGACTTTGTGCAACAGGACATCACCAAAATCCGGTTGAATATGCCCACATCGTAACTACGACGACACATAAAACACTTCGCGGTCCTCGTGGAGGCGTCATCTTGGCAAAAGAAGAATTCGGCAAAAAGTTGAACAGTGCTGTCTTCCCTGGAATCCAAGGCGGACCTCTTGAGCACGTCGTCGCTGCTAAAGCGGTATCCTTCTTTGAAGCTGCAACACCAGAGTACACTGAATACATCGGGCAAGTCATCAAAAATGCCCAAGCAATGGCTGATGTTTTTAATGCATCCGACTTGCGCGTCATCAGCGGCGGAACCGATAACCACTTGTTGCTGTTGGATGTAACCAGCAGCGGTTTGAACGGAAAACAAGTAGAAAAACTGTTGGATACCGTTGAAATCACTGTCAATAAAAATACGATTCCTTTTGAAACGCTGGGCGCAAACAAAGCCAGCGGCATCCGTATCGGCACTCCTGCCATCACAACTAGAGGCCTTAAGGAAGCGGAAGCTCGTAAGATTGCTGAATTGATTGTGGAAACGATCCAAAACCACACGGATGAAGCAAAATTGGATGAAATCCGTGCGGCGGTCCATGCCATCACAAAAGCGTTCCCATTGCACAAAAAACCAGTTTCAACAGAAGCTTAAATAGATTATTAAGAGCTGTCTCCCAATGAGGCAGCTCTTTTAGGTTTTTCTCATTGTTTTATTTCTGGTATTTGTATCGGTTTTCAATTACAATAGACTGAGCAAAAAAACGAAAGTGGGGCAAAAGTATATGGGAGAATTCCATGTAATGAATCATCCGTTGATTCAACACAAATTAACAATTATCCGCGAGAAAGAGTGCGGAACAAAAGTATTTCGTGAAGTAGTAAGTGAAATCGCCATGTTGATGGCTTATGAAGTAACAAGGGACATGCCTTTGGAAGACATCGAGATCGAAACGCCATTGGTAAAAACGACTCAAAAAACATTGTCAGGTAAAAAAGTTGCCATCATTCCAATTTTGCGTGCAGGATTAGGGATGGTCGATGGTTTCTTGGCGATGTTGCCGGCAGCAAAAGTTGGTCATATCGGAATGTACCGTGACCACGAAACCTTGGAACCAGTAGAGTATTTCGTCAAATTGCCGACTGATATCCAGGAACGTCAATTATTCATCGTTGATCCAATGCTGGCTACAGGCGGATCAGCTATCGCAGCTATTGAAGCTTTGGAAAAGAGAGGCGCATCGCCATCAGCCATGAAATTCATTTGTCTTGTGGCAGCTCCTGAAGGAGTGGACGCGTTGCATGCAGCTTACCCGGATGTGGATATCTATGCAGCTTCGTTGGATGAAAGATTGGACGAAAACAGCTACATCCTTCCTGGTTTGGGAGATGCCGGTGACCGACTGTTCGGCACAAAATAATGGTTCAAAAAGACGTTCAGACAAATGTGTCCGTAAATGTCAAAACATCAATATTAGAATGATAACGTCCTTCCGATTTACATCATATTGAAAAATGAAAACAAAGAGCTGAGCCAGAAATCCAACGAGGATTTCTGGCTCATTTTTATTGTTCAAGTTAAGTTTGTTATACTTTAATTGGATAAGGCTACAGTATCGAAGGTTTTCAAACATAGCGTTAGGAGCAATAAAGTTGCTTTTATTTCCCCTGTAAAATCACTTTAGCGTTAATTGTCGGATTTTCAGAATGCTATAATTATATTTACACTTCGAGTATCTTTGGTTGTGAAGGCGGTATCTTTTCATCATTTTCATAAAAAAACCGAAAATATACTTATAATATGTAGATTTGCTTTGAATTTCGATAAACTTGGTGTTATGATTAGCGATGTTGAACAGATATGCAAAGAAACTTATGAAATAGCCACTTATTGTGACTAGAGTATGGGAGGTCCAGCTGAATTAGTTGTCTACTTTTACGAATGTCTTTTAAAATAATGTAGCGTGGACTAGGTTTGGCATAGCTGTTTTTTTTATTTGTATTGAAAAGAGGTGAAAATATTGGAAGCTGAATCTAAAGTCATCCATTTTATGGGATTGGGTTTCAGTTTGAATATCATCATAAGTGTATTGGCGACGTGCATCATTGTTTTTTTATTTTGTTTTATTGCTACCCGGAAACTGGCAGTGAGGCCAACATCCAAAAGCCAATTGGCTATTGAATATTTGGTTGACTTTATACGGAATATGATTTCCAGCTCGCTTCATTGGAAAGTTGGGCAACAATTCCACTTGTTGGGATTCACTTTATTCCTATTTGTATGGGTTGCCAATATGTTAGGTCTTGTGTTCATTTTGAACATCGATGGCCATTCCTATTGGAAGAGTCCGACAGCCAGTCCGATCGTCACATTAGGCTTAGCGTTAATGGTGATTTTGCTGACGCATTATTTCGGTATTAAAGAAAATGGGTTCAAGGAATATTTCATGAACAGTTATATTCGTCCGGTCGCACCGCTCATGCCGATCAAACTTTTGGAGGAATTCACGAATACATTGACATTGGCGTTGCGTCTTTACGGAAATATTTATGCTGGTGAAATTTTGTTGGGGTTGATTGCTTCATTAGCGAATTCATATGGCTTATTGACTTGGGTGGTTGGGATTCCTCTCCAAATGGTTTGGCAAGGATTTTCCATCTTTATCGGATCCATCCAAGCTTTCGTCTTCACTACGTTGACTATGGTTTACCTCGCCCATAAGATCGAAGCGGAATAAAACTGCTGATCCATGAGCTTAATAAGTATGTATTAATATATGAGAAAAAGGAGATTATTATTATGAACTTTATAGGAGCTGCTATTGCGGTTGCCGGCGCGGCCATCGGAGCATCATTAGGAAATGGAAAGGTTATTTCTACTACAATCGAAGCGATCGCAAGACAACCAGAATTGCAAAGCAGATTACAGACTTTGATGTTCATCGGTGTCGGTTTGATCGAAGCTGTTCCCATCATGGCGGTAGTTATAGCTTTCTTACTGATTTTCCAATAATAGGGACCAGCAAGACCGATAACTACAGGAGGGATGAGAATGACAGCCAATCTCGTATTGGGAGAGATTACCGCATTAGGTGATACGATTGTTACGCTACTGTCATTTCTGATATTGATGGCTCTTATCAAAAAATTCGCATGGCAGCCTTTGATGAAGATCTTAACGGATCGTGAAGAAATGATACATGCAAATATTGATAAAGCGGCAGCTGCGCGTGAGAATGCCGAGAAGAAACATGCGGAAGTCGATGCGCAATTGATAGAAGTCAGAACTACAGCGAGCGATATTTTGAACAGGGCTCAAGCGGAAGGCAATGAAATACAAAAGAACATCATTAAAGAAGCAAAAGAAGATGCATTACGGATCAAACAAGTGACCCAAAAAGAGCTGGAACTCGAAAGAAAACAGGCTCTTGAAGGTTTGCGTGCCGAAATCGGAGTCATATCAGTGGAAATCGCTGAAAAGATCCTCGGCAAGGAAATCAAGCAAGCAGACCAACAAACATTGATTGAAGCTTTCATTGAAGGGCTGGATGATTGATATGGTTAAGGACGGCAAAGCAACCACAACTGTAGAAGCCTATGTACAAGCCTACTATAACCGCCTGACTGACTCGAAGACTGCGGACAGACTCTATCTTGATCTTTCGCAGTTGAAAGAAGCCTTCAATCATGCAGATTCAGATGCAGGAGAGCAGCCAAATCTTGATTTGGCTGTGAAGTATCTTGCTCCTGAGACGCTTCGGTTTCTAGAGGGACTCCAAGATAATCTTGATAACGAAGGTATCTTGGCTTCCATCAAAGCGTTCAATGAGCTGTATGAAAATAAAAAAGTACTCGTGAATGTGAAGTTGACTTCTGCGGTTCCTTTAACAGCGGAACAAAAAATGCGCATCATGGACAAAATGGAAAAAAGAATCGGGGAAGCGACCTTCTTTGTGAAAGAAGTGGTCGATCCCACTGTGATTGGCGGCGTCCGGTTGGAGTCGGAAAACCATTATTTCGACAATACCATCGCTACGAAGTTGAAAGAAATGAAGAGACATATCCTAAAAGATTAATAGGGTTGAAGAGGTGAATAATATGGCTACTGAAAACGAAGATTTGAGTTCATTGATCAAAAATAGGATCAACACTTTTCAATCTGTATCAGAGTTTGAAGAAATTGGAAAAGTTACCTACATTGGTGATGGAATCGCCCGCGCGAAAGGTTTGGAGAACGTAATGTCCGGTGAATTGCTGGAATTCTCCAACGGTTCCATCGGTATGGCCCAAAACCTGGAGATGACCGATGTCGGCATCATCATTTTTGGAGCTTATGAAAATATCCATGAGGGCGATATCGTCAAACGTACAGGCAAAATCATGGAAGTACCGGTCGGTGATGCTTTGATCGGGCGCGTTGTGGATGCATTAGGTAGTCCGGTGGATGGCTTGGGCAGCATCGAAACCACCGGCACAAGACCCGTTGAAAATGCAGCACCAGGCGTTATGGATCGTCAATCCGTCAGACAACCTCTTCAGACCGGTCTAAAAGCATTGGACGCTTTGGTTCCGATCGGTCGAGGCCAACGCGAGCTGATCATCGGTGACCGCAAAACCGGGAAAACCAGTATTGCAATCGATGCAATTCTGAATCAACGCGGAAAAGATGTTATCTGTATCTATGTCGCCATCGGGCAAAAGGAATCGACAGTCCGCAATATGACGGAAACGTTGAAGAAGCATCATGCAATGGACTATACGATTGTCGTGACCGCAAGTGCTTCACAATCTGCGCCGATGCTCTATATCGCACCTTACGCCGCTACCGCAATGGCGGAAGAGTTCATGCACAACGGCAAGCACGTTCTTATCGTTTATGATGATCTTTCCAAACAGGCGGCTGCTTACCGTGAAATGTCCTTGCTTTTGCGTCGTCCGCCAGGCCGCGAGGCGTATCCAGGGGATGTCTTCTACTTGCATTCCCGTTTGTTGGAACGTTCAGCAAAATTGAACGATGAATTGGGCGGTGGCTCCATCACCTCCTTGCCGATTGTTGAAACACAAGCCGGGGATATCTCCGCTTATATTCCGACGAACGTCATCTCCATCACGGATGGTCAGATTTTCCTGGAAAGCGACCTGTTCTTCTCAGGAATCCGTCCGGCTCTATCTGCAGGTCTCTCCGTTTCCCGTGTCGGAGGATCTGCTCAAATCAAAGCCATGAAAAAAGTATCCGGTACATTACGTATCGATTTAGCCAGCTATCGCGAGCTGGAAGCATTCACCCAGTTCGGTTCGGACTTGGATGTTTCCACGCAAAAACGTCTTAGCCGCGGCCGCAGAACCGTGGAAATACTGAAGCAGGACTTGCACAAGACCTTGGATGTCGAAAAACAAGTTCTCATTCTCTATGCATTGACCCACGGATTTATTGATTCGATTCCGGTGCAGGATATCGAACGATACGAGTCTGAATTGTTCAAATTCGTCAAAATGTCTTATCCAAATCTGTTCTCCATCATCAAGGAGACAAAAGACTTACCGCCTACGGAAGACTTGGATGAAGCGCTGAAAGCATTCGCGGGAATCTTCATTCCGCACGTCGAGTAGAAGGGTCAGCATGAACAGATAATATTGAGGTGATAATATGGCAGAGTCTTTAATAGACATCCGGAAACGCATTGCTTCCACAAAGAAGACAAGTCAAATAACAAGCGCCATGCAAATGGTATCTGCCTCCAAACTGATCCGCGCCGAACAAAAGGTGCGGGGATATCAGCTTTATGCAGCAAAAATACGCGAAATCGTAACACATATTGCCAGCACGCAATTATCTTTGCTTGAAGAGCATGGTCATGTGTCGGCGAGCGATCAAGTTCTTGTCGATTTTCACGATATGCTGATCGAACGGCCGGTCCGCAAAACGGGCTATCTGATCATTTCCTCAGATAAAGGCTTAGCCGGAGGATACAACAGTTCGATCCTGAAAGCGACAAAAGATATGCTTGCGGTCGATCACGCTTCGAACGATGAGTTTGTTGTGCTGTCGGTCGGTGGAGCTGTGGCTGATGATCTCAGAAAAAGTGGGATCGAAGTCGCATTCGAAATCAGGGACCTGAATGACCAACCGAGTTTCACGGAAGTCAGCGATATCGTAGTTAAGGCAATCCAACTTTATCGTGATGGGGTTTTTGATGAATTGTACGTTTGTTACAAACATCATGTCAACGCTCTGATCTCAGAATATCGGGCTGAAAAAATGCTGCCGTTGACGGACTTGGATTCCCAAGAAGCGGTTGGTTACGAAGTCGATTATCTATTTGAACCGAACAAAGAAGAAATTTTAGAAATATTACTGCCGCAATATGCGGAAAGTTTGATTTACGGTGCCATTATCGATGCTAAATCATCCGAGCATGCTTCCCGCATGACGGCCATGAAGAGTGCTACTGATAATGCGACCAATATGATCAATGATATGACGATTCAGTACAACCGAGTGAGACAGACTGCAATCACGCAAGAAATCACCGAAATCGTCGGTGGAGCTTCTGCTCTGGAAGATTAGAAAATGGGAGGAAAAGGCATGAAAAAAGGTCATATTGTACAAGTAATCGGGCCGGTAGTCGACGTTGGCTTCCCATTGGAAGAAGGTGTGCCGGACATCCGCAACGCGCTGATTGTGCATAGGGCAGCCGCAGCTGGAAGTAATGAAGAAGGGGAAACCATCGTTTTGGAGGTTTCACTCGAATTGGGAAATGGTGTGGTTCGCGCAATCGCAATGGAATCGACCGATGGCCTGCAAAGAGGCTTGACAGTTGTCGATACCGGTGCGCCAATCAAAGTACCAGTTGGTTTAGGCACCCTTGGCCGTGTGTTCAATGTTTTGGGTGAAGCAATCGATTTGAAGGGAGCTGTTCCTGATGATTTCCGTCGTGAGTCCATTCACAGAAAAGCACCGACGTTTGATCAGTTGAGCAGTAACTTTGAAATCCTCGAAACAGGCATCAAGGTCATCGATTTACTGGCTCCTTATCTGAAAGGCGGAAAAATCGGGCTTTTCGGTGGGGCCGGTGTCGGAAAGACGGTCCTGATTCAAGAATTGATCCACAACGTAGCGGAACAGCATGGCGGCATATCTGTATTCACTGGTGTCGGCGAGCGTACGCGTGAAGGAAACGACCTTTATCACGAAATGCAAGAATCTGGAGTCGGCAAAAAGACAGCCATGGTATTCGGTCAGATGAACGAGCCACCAGGTGCACGTATGCGCGTCGCCTTGTCCGGTTTGACGATGGCAGAGCATTTCCGTGATGAAGAAAAACAGGATGTGCTGTTGTTCATCGATAACATCTACCGGTTCACTCAAGCTGGTTCAGAAGTTTCCGCACTATTGGGCCGGATGCCTTCAGCAGTAGGCTATCAGCCGACTTTAGCAACTGAGATGGGCCAACTTCAGGAGCGAATCAGTTCCACTAAAGATGGTTCAATCACTTCCATTCAAGCAATCTACGTGCCAGCGGATGACTATACCGATCCGGCTCCTGCAACAACATTCGCCCATTTGGATGCAACAACGAACTTGGAGCGTAAATTGACGGAACAAGGGATTTATCCTGCCGTTGATCCATTGGCTTCCTCTTCCAGCGCGTTATCTCCGGAAATTGTCGGAGATGAACATTACGAAGTGGCCACCAAAGTGCAACGCATCTTGCAACGTTATCGTGAACTGCAGGATATCATCGCTATCCTAGGGATGGATGAACTGTCCGATTCTGAAAAAATTACTGTTAACCGCGCAAGACGAATCCAATTCTTCTTGTCCCAAAACTTCCACGTAGCCGAAGCGTTTACCGGAGTACCGGGGTCGTACGTCCCTGTGGCGGAAACTGTCCGTGGCTTCAAAGGGATTGTTGAAGGTAAATACGACGGAGTGCCAGAAGAAGCTTTCCGCAACGTCGGTACGATAGAAGAAGTTCTGAAAAAAGCGAAAGAACTAGGCTACAAAGGAGGGGAATGAGATGGCATACCTGCAAGTGAATGTGGTGACGCCTGATGGTATCGCTTTTCAGCATCGTGCTAAGGCGGTGAGCGCAACGACAACGGATGGCGGCATTACGATCATGCCAAACCATACCCCAATCATTGTTCCTCTGGCGATTGCTGACCTGATTGTAACGCGTGTGACCGATGAATTGGCGCAGAACCATATTGCCGTCAATGGCGGCATCATGGAAGTGCGCGACAATATCGTCAACATCATTGCGAACAGTGCGGAGCGCGAAAAGGATATTGATATCGACCGTGCCGAAGTAGCGAAAGAACGCGCCGAAAAACGGATGGCAGAAGCCCGCGACATCAAAAATGAAAAAGAATTCCAACGTGCGAAGATCTCGCTTTCGAAAGCTGTCAACCGTATCGGTGTTTCGAAGAACAGATCCAACTGAGAAAAAGAGGCCAGAGATGGCCTCTTTTTTTTGGAGCCATTTATTTATTTCCTGACAATTAATTAGTGGACGCGACGATATGCACAAATTATCTGCAGAAATAGTTCACAATTTCATTCTGATGTATTGTAACATATTATTATACCTGATAAAGAATATGAATGTAAACGATTTTCTTAGTAAATTCTTAGGCGATAGTCCGACAAAAAACAGCTTGTTGGTTTTTTTTTCAAAATATTTATGTTAGTATAGTCCTGTCTTTGACACTTGTAGAAGGAAAAAAGCCGAGAAAATGCTGCTATTACAGCTTTTTTCGGCTTTTTTATTTTGTTAAAAAGTGCGTACCTTTTTCGTGGTTTTGGTCATTTTAAAAATTTTTTTCATTTTTTTT
>NZ_FJND01000011.1:0-97153 GCF_900067165.1 Trichococcus sp. ES5 | reverse complement strand
CCTGGAGGTTTAGCTCAGCTGGGAGAGCGTCTGCCTTACAAGCAGGATGTCGGCGGTTCGATCCCGTCAACCTCCATTGGTTCCGTGGTGTAGGGGTCAACATGCCTGCCTGTCACGCAGGAGATCGCGGGTTCAAATCCCGTCGGAGCCGTTTTTACAATTTTATTCTGGTCTGATAGCTCAGTTGGTAGAGCACTTGATTGAAGCTCAAGGTGTCGGCGGTTCGAATCCGTCTCGGACCATTTTTTTATATGATGGAGGGATAGCGAAGTGGCTAAACGCGGCGGACTGTAAATCCGCTCTTTCGGGTTCGGCAGTTCGAATCTGCCTCCCTCCATTCTTATGATGGCGATCGTGGCGAAGTGGTTAACGCACCGGTTTGTGGATCCGGCATTCGTGGGTTCAATTCCCATCGGTCGCCCTCTTTATTGGGCTATCGCCAAGCGGTAAGGCAACAGACTTTGACTCTGTCATTCGTTGGTTCGAATCCAGCTAGCCCAGTTTTTTCAAACATTTTCAAATAGCAACATCTCGGCGGTATAGCCAAGTGGTAAGGCACAGGTCTGCAAAACCTCTATCACCGGTTCAAATCCGGTTACCGCCTTTCCATGAGTAAGATGGAAAATTGCATTCTTCATATCATGCCGGCGTGGCGGAATTGGCAGACGCGCTGGACTCAAAATCCAGTGCCCGCAAGGGCGTGCCGGTTCGACCCCGGCCGCCGGTATCACACAAAACAGGCTCCTGACGATGACATCATCGTTGGAAGCCTGTTTTTTTGCATAGTTACACCCGAAACTGAAAGGAATATTTGAAATTGTTTCATTTTAAGTATATAATTCGTTGTAACTTACAAAAAGAAACTCACTATCTATGAGGTGGAAAAGATGCTGACCAAAGAAGAATTGCCGTTCTGCCCGGTTGCGACAACCGTCGATCTGATCGGAAATAAATGGAAACTGCTGATAATGCGCGAATTATTGACGGGAACCAAGCGTTTTAATGAAATGCACCGATTGGTTGATGGCATCAGCCAAAAAGTATTGACTGAAAATCTCCGGAAAATGGAGTCTGATGGGATTGTTAAACGGGAAGTATTTCCTGAAGTGCCACCCCGCGTGGAATATTCATTAACCGATCTTGGTGACTCCCTAAGACCGATCATCAACAGCATGAGTGATTGGGGAACGGATTATATCAAAAATAATCTCTTGGAACAAAAATAAGCCAGCACAGGAAGTAGGAAAGCGGGTTGCAAATCCGACCTTTTCTGTGATCCCATACGGGTGCCAAAAGTTGTATCATTTCCATACTCCCTTTTGAAGCGTTATAATGCTTCAAAAGGGATTTTTTTTACAATTTTTTGTTGTAGGTATCATTGTAGCTGTAGCTTACAAAAAGGTAAGTACCTGATAAAAAAGTGCGTACTTTTGTAAGGGCATCTTTAAAGATATAGTAAGAGTATGGAAATCCATCCATAAGTATGGAAAGGGAGAAACATCATTGAGGTGTTAAGCAAGTCAGACACGCACGAAGGCCATCATGATGATATTGCTTGTGCGAAGAAGCTGGCTCAGCGGTAATTTTCGGTGCGCGTGTGTTGAAGGAGGCGGAATGCAGGTCATGATAGATCCTTTATTGGTATTTACAACAATCTTTGATACTGACATTAAGATTGCCATTATGTACCTGTTCCTTTACTACCCGACCATGAGCTGCAATGATATCGTCCGCTTGACTGGCGAGAAAAAAGAAAATGTGGCCAGCAGTCTGTGGCGACTGCAAGTGGACACGATTGTGGTCAATCAGATGGAAGGGGACAGGCAGTGCTATTATTCCTTGACGAGCAGCGGCACCGCCAGCTTGAAGATATTTAGCGAGGCGGCAAACGTTTCGGATCAATGTTTGAAGTGAAAGGAGGGCCAACATGCTAATTGATGACATACTGCAATACTTTCAAGAGAATTTTAGTCAATATTTGATTTACGTTTATCAGCACCTTGGATTGAGTATCCAAGCGATCGGCATTTCATGTCTGATTGGCATTCCACTGGGATACATCAGCCACAAGCACCGGAAGCTCAGTCAGATGATCACCCTCAGTTCTCAAGTCTTGAGGATTATCCCCAGTTTGGCGGTCCTCTTTTTATTGATCTCTTTCATAGGCGTCGGAAGGGCTCCAGCGTTGATCGCATTGGTGTTGTTGGGAATTCCGCCGATTTTGGTCAATACAACGGTCGGATTCCTGGAAGTTTCTGCTGTGATGATCGAAACGGGAAAGGGTTTGGGGATGACCGATTGGGAGCTCTTGAAAAGGGTGAAGATTCCGCTGGCTTTTCCTTTTGTGATGACCGGTGTGAAGCTAGCGTTGGTGGAAATCATATCGAGTGCGACGTTGGCTACATACATCGGGGCTGGCGGTTTGGGAACATTGATTTTTACAGGATTGGGTTTGAACAGGATGGATTTGCTTCTCATTGGAGGAGTATCGGTAGCGATGATTGCCTTCACGACAAGCATCTTTCTTGATTACATAATTAAAAGGAGCATCAATTAAATGAAAAGAAAAAATATCATCAGTACGATTGCAATGTTGGCCGTAACACTTATGGTCTCAGGTTGTTCAGGCCTGACTGGCGGAAGCGATAGCAGCACGGAAGATACAGCCATCCGCGTGGGCTCAAAGGACTTCACCGAAAACTTGGTTGTTTCGGAAATTTATGCATTGGCTTTGGAGGATGCCGGGTATGAGGTTGAACGGATCCCGAATATCGCCAGTTCGGTCATCCACACATCGATCACCAATGATGAAATCGATCTTTATCCGGAGTATACAGGTACAGGTCTGTTGGTAGTATTGGAAATGGAGATGGAAACCGACCCTCAAAAAGTCTATGATACAATCAAAGCAGAATACGATGAGCAGTTCGATCTGACTTGGTTGGATTATGCGCAAGCCAACGACAGCGCCGGGCTGGTAATCAAAACGAGCGTAGCCGAAAAATACGGCATTGAGACCATTTCCGATCTGCAGGAAAATGCTTCAGAGCTGCGTTTTGCATCCCAAGGTGAATTCGATCTGAGGGAAGATGGCCTTCCTGGTTTGACCAAAGCATACGGAGAATTCAATTGGAAGAGTTCGACAGTCTACGACAACAGTTTGAAATATGAAGTCTTGAAAAATGATGAAGCGGATGTCGCTCCGGCCTATACGACAGAAGGACAACTGACAAATAAAGAAGAATTTACCGTCTTGGTGGATGATAAAAAATTCTGGCCGCCTTATAACTTGGCTCCAGTAATCCGAAATGAAGTGTTGGAAGTGAATCCTGACATTGCGGAAATTCTGAACAACATCAGCAGTACTTTGGATACGGAGACTATGACGAATCTGAATGCTAAAGTGGACGTCGATGGACAAGAATATGAAGCGGTCGCGAAAGAGTACTTTGATTCGATAAAATAAGGAGGCGTTGAGGCCGCATGGAGCAAACCGCGATAGAATTCAAAAATGTGACGAAGCTCTACGGGGAAGGGGGCACGAAGGCAGTCGATGATATCTCTTTTGAAATTAAGGAGGGGGAGTTCATCACTGTCCTGGGTTCTTCCGGCTCCGGCAAAACGACGACTTTAAAAATGATCAACCGGTTGATCCGTGAAGATGAAGGGAACATAACCTTCTTCGGAGAGGACATCAGCGGAATGAACGAAGTGGATCTTAGACGGAAAATCGGTTATGTCGTCCAACAAATCGGTCTGTTTCCGCACATGACCGTTGCCCAAAACATCGCGACAGTCCCGGAACTGCTGAAGTGGGACAAGAAGGAAATCCAAGCCCGCGTCAAAGAATTGCTGGAGCTTGTCCAACTGGATCCGAATGTGTTTGCCGACAGAAAGCCGAAACAATTATCCGGCGGTCAGCAACAGCGTATCGGCGTTGCGAGGGCGCTTGCCGCCAATCCGAAAGTGATGCTGCTGGATGAACCATTTGGAGCGGTCGATGCGATCACGCGCCTACAACTGCAGAATGAACTGCAAAAGATCCACAAAGAATTGGGAGACAAAACCTTTGTGCTGGTCACCCACGACATCAATGAGGCGTTCAAGCTGGGGACGAGAGTGCTGGTAATGGACAAAGGCAAGATTTGTCAATTTGATGCACCGAGGGAAATCATGCGCAATCCGAAAACGGAGTTTGTCGCAAATTTGATTGCCACCGTAAAGGAACAAGAGGCATTTTGGAGTGAGCTGAAATGATTGCATACTGGAATACTTACCATGAAAAACTGTTGCTTGCCACGATGCAGCATATCGAATTAGTGGGGACGACGCTGACGATCGCCATCCTCATCGCTAGTGGCATAATCCTGGCCTGCATGCATCAGGAACGCGTGATGAACGGCTTGATCTATCTGACCTCTTTGCTTTATTCGATCCCGAGTCTTGCTCTATTTGCCATCTTGATTCCGTTGACGGGACTGGGAAGGAACACGGCCATCATCGTATTGGTGATTTATTGCCAATATGTCCTGTTGCGCAGTTTTTCCGCAGGGATCAAGGAGATCGATCCGACAATCATCGAAGCCGCTGTAGGGATGGGCATGACGAGGAATCAAATGTTCCGGAAAATCCAACTGCCGTTGGCAATGTCATCAATCATCGCAGGGATACGGATCGCTGCGACCTCCACAATCGGCATCGCAACCATCGCCGCAACGATCAATGCGGGCGGGTTGGGAACTGTCCTTTTCGATGGCTTGCGGACATTCAGCGTCGTAAAACTGTTGTGGGGTACTGTGCTGTCGATGTTGTTGTGTCTGCTTGTCAATGTCATCCTGTACTTACTTGAGAACGCGTTGCGACGGAGATTTGCCTGATCTTTTCAAAGGAGTGGTCGCTTGAGTGATATCTGGAACCCGTTGCACGGCTGCAAAAAGGTCAGCCCGGGATGCCAAAATTGTTATATGTTTCATTTGGATAGTCAACGAGGAAAAGATGGCGCGCTGATTTATAAAGTCCAGAGCAGCTTCGATCGACCGTTGAAAAGAAACCGGCGCGGCGACTTTGTCATACCTCCTGGTTCCACGATACGCGTCTGCATGACTTCTGACTTCTTTCTTGAGGAAGCGGACGAGTGGCGCGGGGAAGTCTGGAAGATGATTGAGAAGCGTTCGGACGTGCTGTTCTACTTGTTGACGAAAAGAATCGAACGCGTGAAAGATTGCCTTCCTGAAAATTGGGGAGACGGTTGGGAAAACGTGTGGATGAATGTCTCTGCCGAAAACCAAAAGATGGCCGATAGGCGGATCCCGGTACTCCTGGATCTGCCTTTCAAACACCGAGGCATCATGGCCGCACCGTTGATCGGCGAAATCGACTTGACGAAGCATTTGTCGTCCGGAAAAATCGAACGCGTCATCGTTGGCGGGGAAAACTATGATGGGGCAAGGGAATGCCATTATGAATGGGTGCACAGGATGCACCAAGATTGCGTGGACCAGCATGTGAACTTCGAATTCATCGAAACCGGGAATCATTTTGTGAAGAACGGACGGAAGTATGAAATTTTGGACAAAAGAAAGCAGCAGGAGCAGGCAAAGAAATCCGGCCTGTCTTATGAAGGGCGTGCGGTTTCGGTTCAACTGACGGAGGTTGCCCAGGGCGAATCGGTGCCGCTTTTTCAAACAGATGCCGTGACTTTGTGCGACTCCTATGCCTACAAGAAATTTTGCGGTACGCAATCGGGAATACCCAGCTGCATGCTGTCGCTATGAAAATAAGAAAGGAAGTCGGAGAAATGAAGGCAGTCGTAGTGCATGAAGCGGGCGGACCGGAAAAACTGGTGCATCAGGAAGTTCCGCTTCCGGAAATCCGGGAAGGCTGGTCTCTCGTGAAGGTCATGGGCTTCGGCATCAACCATTCGGAAATCTTTACGCGGGAGGGGAAATCCCCCTCGGTCAAATTTCCCCGCATTTTAGGGATTGAATGCGTAGGGATAGTGGAGCGTTCGAGCGACGAAGAAAAATTGCCGCTCGGTCAAAAAGTGGTGTCGATCATGGGGGAAATGGGGAGAGCCTTCGACGGGAGTTATGCGGAATATGCCCTGTTGCCGGATGACCAAATCTATCCAGTCCACACCAATTTGCCTTGGTCCCAATTGGCGGCCCTTCCGGAAACCTACTATACGGCTTTCGGTTCCATGAAGAATCTGCGGATCCAAGCATCCGATCAGGTTTTGGTTCGGGGGGCAACGAGCGGTGTCGGGGTTGCCTTTGCCAAGTTGGTCAAAGCCCAATTCCCGGATATCCGGATTTATGGGAGCACGCGGAAAGCCGAAAAGGGTGAGAGATTGAAAGAAGCCGGCTTCACCGACTACGTCGAAGACCGCAACGGCGTGTTGGAAACGGAAGAGACTTTCGACAAAATTCTGGAATTGATCGGCCCTGCGACGATCAAGGACAGCCTTTCCCATATCCGGGAAGGCGGCGTTGTCTGCAGCACCGGTCAACTGGGCGGGAAATGGTTCCTGGAGGATTTCGATCCCATCATGGAATTGAAGCATAACAGCTACTTGACTACTTTCCATTCGAGTGACGTCTCCGGCGAGAAGGTGAATGAACTGCTGGAGTACATTGAAGAAAAAGGCATTGCTGTGGATCCCGAGCGAGTCTTCCCGCTCGAAGAGGTTGCCCAAGCCCATGCCTTTTTGCAGAGCCAGGACAGTTTCGGAAAAGCCATTGTGTTGGATCCGAGCGCTGCGGGAGAGAAAGCTTCAGAATAGGGTTGCGTTTCCGCGGATTATTGGTTAGAATCAAATGAGAAACACTGGGGGTGCGCTATTGCGCTGAGACCGGCATTGCCGGAACTCTTTGTACCTGATCTAGTTCATACTAGCGGAGGGAATGTGGCGTTTGACTATTCGCATAATAGACATCAAAACGTTATATTTTCTGATTTTCGCATCAGATCATATAGCGTTTTTTATTTTCAGTAGGGGTGCGCGCGAGCGCTGAGACCGAAACTGTCGGAACCCTTCAAACCTGATCCAGTTCGTACTGGCGGAGGGAACTGAGCTCGGTCTGGAGTCCGTACGTATATCCAAGACATCTCAGGGGAGGTGTCTTTTTATTTTCGTTAAAATCCGGGAGGAGGGGAAACGGTTCGCATAGATCAGGCTTCAAAAGGAATGAATCAAACTGAAAAGGGGAAAATCTTATGAACACAAAAAAATTAGTCACCACTGCCTTGATCATTGCCATGGGGGTGGTCAGCAACAGCATCTTCGTCATCCCGATCGGCATTGCAAAGGTAGCACCGATGCAGCATCTGCTGAATGTACTGACCGCTGTCTGGTTAGGACCCGGGTACGCCGTCCTGCAGGCCTTCGGCGTTTCCGTGCTGCGCAACTTGCTGGGAACGGGAACCATATTTGCCTTTCCTGGCAGCATGATCGGAGCTGTTTGCGCAGGTCTGTTTTATGCCAGAACGCAAAAGATCGGTTACGCGGCGCTGGGTGAATGGATAGGCACCGGAATCCTGGGCTCGCTGGTGAGCACTTTGCTGGCGCAGCTCTTTATGGGCATGGAAGCAGCATTGATGCTCTTCCTTCCGAGCTTCGCAATCAGCTCCGCCATCGGAGCCGGGATGGCTTATTTCATCATCCTGGAAATGGAAAAAAGAAGCGTGTTGGATCGGAACAGAATTTAAAACATCCGCATAAGCAGGAAGCCGCTCTCGGAAGAGGGCGGCTTTCTGCTGTCTAAAAGTGTCTCCAATAGAAATAGTTAAGAAAATTATTTTCATAAAATAATAATTGAAAAAACTATTTTCATGTGTTATTCTATCAGCGAAGGGGAAAAGGCGAAGTCAAGAAATGCGTAAAGCGCTTTTGGCGGCTGCGCAAAACAGGAGGAGGCAACGAAAAATGACAATCATCGAAGAGATCCAAAATCAGTATTCCGCTTTTTCCGCGAACGAGAAAAAAATTGCGGATTACATTCTGCAGAATAAAGCATCCATCAAAAATATGAACATCAAGGATTTGGCGGCGAAGGTGGAGACCTCGACGTCCAGCATCACCCGTTTCTGTAAACGCATCAACATCGATGGGTTTGTGGATATGAAGATTGCGCTGCGTTCATTGGCAAGCGAGCATCCTTTGAAAGAAATGCCGACTGTCTATGACGATATTTATGGCTATTATACGCAAGTCATCGATGAAACCAATCAGATGATCGAGGATCAGGCAATCGAAACGGTTGTCGATTGGATCAAAAATGCAAACAAAACAGTCATCTACGGCATCGGCAGTTCCGGGTTCACGGCCGCCGAATTGGCGCAACGCTTGATCCGCATGGGTCTGAATGCCACGGGGGTTACGGATTCCCACCTGATGATCATCAACAGTTCGATCATCAAGGAGGACGAATTGGTGATTGCCATTTCAAATTCAGGCGAAACGCCGGAACTGATAGCATCACTGGAGATCGCCAAGAAGAAAAAAGCGAAGATCATCGCCCTGACGAGCTTCAAAAACAGTTCCCTGACGAAACTGGCGGACGTCACTTGCTTCGGTTACCACTCGCGTTTCGTCAACAACACGGTGTTCGTCAACACACAGTTCGGGATGATGTATCTGATCGATGTGATTTCGACCTTCTTGGTGCAGGATGAGAATTTCAAATACAACATGGATCTGACGAGAAAAAATGTGCAAGGTTATTCGAAAAAATCGGAATAGTGGGATGTGGCGGCTGAGTCATGCAGGTGCACAGTGAAAATAAAGTTCAGGATCGAAGAGGGGAACGCAAATGAAAAAAGTGATCATCCATGCAGAAGTTTATACAGGGGAAACAGTCATCTCCGATGGGTATATCCGGTTCGGAAAAGAAATCAGCGCAGTCGGGAATATGTCGGAATACGTTCCCGAATCTGGCGAGGAAGTGATTGACGCAACCGGAATCAGGCTGGTGCCGGGCTTCATTGATGTCCACAGCCATGGCGGATATGGTGTGGATAACATGGACGGTGATGCGGAGGGCATCAACCGGATGATTGCGGCGATGCACCGGGAAGGGATCACCAGTTATTTTCCGACGACGATGACGCAATCGACAGAAAATATCGAAAAGGCTTTGGTCGGCATCCGCAAGGCCGCGGAAAAAAATCCGGTCATCCAAGGCATCCACCTCGAAGGGCCGTTCATTTCCGCAGTATTTAAGGGAGCGCAACCGGAAGAACACATCAAACTGCCGGATGCTGCTTTGATGCGCAAGTGGCAGGACTTGAGCGGCGGCTTGATCCGTTTGGTAACCTATGCGCCGGAGACCACTGATGCGACGGCATTCGAAAAGTATTGTCTCGATAACCGCATCGTGCTTTCGGTCGGGCATTCGGATGCTCTTCGCAGCCAGCTGAGAAAATCCAAGGCAGCGCATGTCACCCATCTCTTCAATGCGCAAAGGGGACTCCATCATCGTGAACCGGGTGTGACCGGACATGCGTTCCTGGAGGATGACATCTATGCGGAAATGATTGTCGATGGCCTGCATATCGATCCGGAAATGGTCAAGATCGCCTTCAAACAAAAAGGCGCAGACCGCATCGAATTGATTACCGATGCCATGCGTGCCAAAGGGATGGGCGACGGCATCAGTGAATTGGGCGGACAGAAAGTCATCGTCAAAGAAGGACAAGCCCGTCTGGAAAGCGGAAATTTGGCAGGAAGCGTGCTGGGATTTCAGGAGGCTTTCAGGAACATCATCGCCTTCACCGGCTGCAGCATCTTGGATGCGGTAAAGATGAGCTCAGTCAATCAGGCCCGTGAATTCGATTTGGTGCGAAAAGGGGGCATCGCTCCTGGAAAAGATGCCGATATGGTCCTGCTTTCGGAGTCATTTGCGGTCGAGCGGACAATCAGTTATGGACAGACAGTATACAAAAATAACAGAAAGTAGGTTACAGATCATGGAAATAATCATTAAAGCGACTCCTGAAGAGGCAAGCCGTTACGCATTCGAAAAAATCCGCGAGGAAATGGAAAGAGGTGCGAAAGTGCTCGGGTTGGCAACCGGCAGCACGCCGGAGAGGCTGTACCGGATCATGCGGGAAAGTGATCTTGATTTTTCGGGGATGACATCGATCAATCTGGACGAATATATGGGTCTTTCCGAAGACAATCCGCAGAGTTATCACTATTTCATGCATAAGCATTTGTTCGATGCAAAACCGTTCAAGAAAAACTATCTGCTGGACGGATTGGCGGATGAAACGGAAGAATGCGCGCAATTCGAAGAAATCATCGCCGCGAATCCGATCGATGTGCAGATTCTCGGCATCGGCACGAACGGGCATATCGGTTTTAACGAGCCGGGCACATCTTTTGATTCCCGTACCCAGAAAGTGGCACTATGGCAATCCACGATTGATTCCAATAAACGTTACTTTGCGGATGAGAAGGATGTCCCGCGGTTTGCCTATTCGATGGGGATCCAATCGATCCTCTCTTCAAGAAAGATCATCCTGATGGCTTTCGGAAAAGAAAAAGTCGCTGCCGTCAAAGCCGCGCTGGAAGGTCCAATCACAGAAGACTTGCCGGCGAGTATTCTGCAGACCCACAAGCATGTGACCGTGATACTCGATGAAGCAGCTGCACAAATGCTCAGCAAAAAATAGTGAGTCGGTAATCTGCAGTCTATTCCCAAAAGTCTCCTGATTGTCGTTTTGGATTAAAACGTTTACAATGGAAGCAGAGATAGCATGTAAAGCATGTGATTCAGGAATCCAAGGCGGTGATGGAAATGTTGACTGTTGAGACAGCCGGAGCATGGCTGAGCTTGTTCATCGAAAAGCTGGAAAAAAATGAGAAGTATCTGAACATGCTGGATGAATCCATCGGTGACGGCGATCACGGGGCCAATATGCTTCGGGGTGCCAAAGACCTGAAGGCAAAGTTAGCGGAAGGGCTTCAGGCAGGGGTGTCAGATCTGTTCAAAATGGCCGGGATGTCCTTCGTCCAGAAAACGGGCGGGGCAGCCGGACTCCTTTATGGGCAAATCTTTCTGCATATGTCGGAGGCTTTTCAAGAAGATAACGATCTGATGGACAGCCTGACAAGCGGGCTTGAAGGCATCCAAACGTTCGGCCCTACGGAACTGAAGGAAAAGACCTTAGTTGATGTTTGGATTCCGGTCATGGAAGACATCCGGAATAAGCGTCTGACGTTGGAAAAAATCAATGAATATGTCACAAGCACGAAGGATTTCCAGGCGAAAAAGGGACGCGCGGTCTATGTGTCGGAACAACTGAATGGCCATATCGATCCAGGTGCAGCCTCCTGCGGTTATTTCTTTGAGGCCATGCTGGAAGCGGGTGTGTACGATGAGTGAACAGTACGGCATCTTATTGGTTTCACATGTTGCGGAGCTCGCTGACGGGCTGACCAGATTGCTGAAACAGGTAGCAAAGGACGTCACCGTGAAAGCGGTCGGCGGAGCGGAAGGCGGCGGCATCGGCACGAGTTTTGATAAAGTCATAGCAGTGCTCAATGAAATGGAGGAGCCTGAAATATTTGCTTTTTATGATCTGGGCAGCGCCAAGATGAATCTTGAGTTGGTAAGTGAAATGACCGAAAAAAACCTAATCATTTGCGATGCGGCATTTGTGGAGGGCGCCTATCTGACAGCAGCTTTGCTGCAGGCGGATACGCCCTATGAAAAAATCTGTGAGCAGTTGCAGGAATTGTACGTAAAATGAAACACTGAGCAAAATTGTAGTGACAAACACAATTAAGAAAAAGACTGCCAAGGTGCAGTCTTTTTTATTTACGGTTTCCCCCTATTGAAGGTGTATTGTTTCTATATTCTTTCTCGTATTTTTTATCTACAGATTGAAATATCGGTCAATTTAGTGTAAGCTAAAACTACAGAAAACGCTTACAATTTTAGCGCTAAAGAAAAGAATGGATGTGTTCGGATTGGAAAAAGAAAAAAAAGTGCTTTTTACTGAGACCGTTCTGCGTGATGCGCATCAAAGCTTGATGGCGACACGTATGTCTACGGACGACATGCTCCCGATTGTTGAGAAAATGGATGAAGCCGGGTATTACGCGCTCGAGTGCTGGGGCGGGGCCACTTATGATGCGGCTATCCGTTTTCTGCATGAAGATCCGTGGGAAAGACTGCGGCAAATCCGCAAGCGTGCTCCGCATGCAAAGCTGCAGATGCTGCTTAGGGGACAGAACTTGATTGGCTACCGCCATTATGCAGATGATATCGTGGATCGTTTTGTAGGCAAAGCTGTCGAGAATGGCATCGATATTTTTCGGATTTTTGATGCCTTGAATGACACGAGAAACTTGAAGGCATCACTTGAAGCCGTCAAAAAATACGGCGCCCATGCTCAACTGACGATCTGTTACACCATCAGCGACGTCCACACTATCCCATTTTACACCGATTTGGCCAAGGAGCTGACCGTGATGGGTGCGGACTCGATCTGCATTAAGGATATGGCTGGCATATTGACGCCGAAAGTGGCCAAAGAGCTTATTCCCGCCATCAAAGCTGTGATTGGTGTACCGTTGAACATCCACACGCATGCAACCAGCGGCGTTTCGCAGATGACCTATATGGCTGCCATTGAAGCCGGTGCGGATATCCTCGATTGCGCCATTTCACCGTTTGCGGAAGGAACGAGTCAACCGCCGACCGAATCGATGACGCTTGTGCTGGAGGAATTGGGGTACAGCACGGGATTGGACATCGCCAAATTGGAAGAAATTGCCGATTATTTCAAACCGATCCGCGATAAGTACATCGCCTCGGGCGTGCTCGATCCGAAAATGCTGTCGGTCGATCCCAAAGCGCTCATCTATCAAGTACCGGGCGGAATGCTGTCGAACTTGAATTCGCAACTCAAACAGGCAAATGCCAGCGATAAGTACGAGGCTGTGCTGCGGGAAGTGCCCCGCGTCAGAGCGGACTTGGGCTTTCCGCCGTTGGTCACCCCAATGAGCCAAATGGTCGGGACGCAGGCTGTTTTCAATGTTCTGACGGGAGAACGTTACAAAATGGTCCCAAATGAAGTGAAGGATTACTTGCACGGAAAATACGGAAAGACACCGGTCCCGGTGAGCGACGCGTTCAGACGCAGCATTATCGGGGATGATGCCGTCATCACGGATCGCCCGGCAGACCATCTGGAGCCGGAGTTCGAAAGATTGAAGGCGGAGTTGGGTGACTTGGCGCGTACGGACGAGGACGTATTGACTTATGCTTTGTTCCCTCAGGTCGGAAAGGCGTATCTGCAGGAAGTCTACTATCCGACCATTCCAGAAGAACAAGCAGAAACAAAAGCGCCATCTCCAGGCGAGACGACGGAAACAGTGGTTCGGATCCAAGCCCGCTATCGCAGCTAAGAGGAAGAGGTGAAGGGAAATGGAAACATTCAATTTAGGAGATGGTCTGATTGTCACGATTGTTGCGATGATCGTCGTGTTTGCTGTTTTGGCAAGTCTTTGGTTCTTGGTCGAACTGGTGCATAAGCTGGTAGGTGAACCAGCACCGGCAACTACAGCACCGATTGATCGCGAAGAAGCTAGTCAGCCCGTCCTGCTGGATCCGGGTGTGGATGAGCAACGAGCTAAAGCAGCGGCAATCACGGCATTGGTCGCGGCTTATGAAGCCCATCCGGCCAAGAAGTTCGAGATTGTTGATGTAACGCGTATCAAATAAATGCCATCTGCTGATTATAAAGGGAGGATTTTTTATGAAAAAGTATGAAATCGAAATCGACGGACAAGTGTATCATGTCAAAGTAAGGGAGTTGCCGGATGATGCAGTCATGACAGAGCAACCTAAGGCCGGCAGCGGCAAAAGCGCTGCTGATGCCGCCCCCCAAACGGAAGGGAAAGCAATGTTGGCGCCGATGGCCGGAACCGTATTGCGCATCCTCGTCAAAGAGGGACAACGGGTCAAAAAAGGCGAAAACCTCATCGTCCTCGAAGCCATGAAGATGGAAAATGAGATCGTTGCAGATGAGGATGGCGTCATCAGAAGTATTTTGGTGAAAGCAAATGACAGTGTCGAATCCGACCAACCATTGTTGATTCTCTAGAAGAGGAGGGATTCCTATGATTCAAGCTCTGACTGATCTGATCCGGATGTCCGGATTGGCTCACCTTACGTATAAAGAAATCATTATGATCATCATTGCCTGCATTTTCCTTTATTTGGCCATCAAAAAGGGCTATGAGCCCTATTTGTTGATTCCGATTGCGTTCGGCATCCTGTTGGTGAATCTTCCGTTAGCCGGATTGATGACGCCGCCTACCGAAAGCGAACCGGGAGGGCTGATCTATTACCTCTACCAAGGTACTAATCTGGGCATCTATCCGCCGTTGATCTTCCTCTGTCTGGGGGCAGCGACAGATTTCGGTCCGCTCATCGCCAATCCGAAGACGTTGTTGTTGGGCGGCGCAGCACAGTTCGGTATCTTTGCGGCATTCTTCGGGGCCTTGGCCTTGGGAATGACACCCCAGGAAGCAGCTTCGGTCGGCATCATCGGTGGGGCAGACGGACCGACTGCCATCTATTTGACGACAAAATTGGCCAACCATCTCTTGTCAGTCATCGCGCTGGCGGCCTATTCGTATATGGCGTTGGTTCCCCTAATCCAGCCGCCGATCATGCGCCTGTTGACGACCGAAAAAGAGCGGCAAACGGTCATGAAGCAGATGCGCGCCGTGTCCAAAAACGAACGCATTTTGTTCCCAATCGTCACCACCATTTTCGTCAGCTTGGTCGTCCCATCAGCCACAGCGCTTGTGGGGATGCTGATGCTGGGTAATCTGATCCGGGAAAGCGGTCAGGTTCCGAAACTGACGGAAACGCTGCAGAATGCCATGATGTACATCGTCACCATACTTTTGGGCGTAACAGTCGGAGCCAAGGCGAACGGCGAGTTGTTCTTGTCGCTGACAACCATAAAAATCATCGTTCTTGGCCTTTTTGCTTTCTCGATTGGGACCGCTGCCGGCGTCCTGATGGGTAAACTGATGTACAAATTGACGAACGGTAAAGTGAATCCGTTGATCGGGGCAGCCGGTGTTTCGGCCGTACCGATGGCTGCGCGGGTCGTGCAGAAGGAAGGCATCAAATACAACCCTTCCAACTATTTGCTGATGCATGCGATGGGACCGAATGTGGCGGGCGTCATCGGATCGGCTGTCGCGGCCGGTGTCCTGTTGGCTTTCTTCGGTTGAGTGTGGATTATTAATCATCTCCTTCTGATGTTTCATGTCAGAAGGGGATTTTTTTATTGTTTCGAGGCTACATGATTGCTAAATCCTTCTGTTCTACACATGAAGGATGTATAATGAAGGCAACAAAAGAGTCAGAAAGGAAGGACGGATTAAAATGAGCAGGAGAACCTCGTTGATTGTCGCTTTGGTTGCTTCGCTGGCGTTGTTGCTGTTTGTATCAGCCAATCTTTTCTCGACGTTTTTCAATAGCGGGGATAATCGGGTAACAACTATTGATACGGATTCGAGCAGCACAGGGAATTTTAGCGGGATGGGGCATATGATGGGAGGAGAGCAGTCTGTCGTACTGGATGAAAGTGGGCAGCCAATGACTGCACTGCAGTTGCCGGAACTATTGGAACCGGATTCCGAATCCGCTAGCGAAATCACCTATACGGTCACAGCGCAAGCGGGGGAGACTGCCTTCTTGGAAGGAAAAACGACGCAGACGCTCGGTTATAATGGTTCTTATCTTGGACCGGTTTTGGTCGTGCGTGAAGGCCAAGAGGTGCATATCAAGACCGAGAACCAGTTAGCCGAAGCAACCTCTTTCCATTGGCATGGCGTAAAGCTGCCTTCTGATATGGATGGTGGGCCGCATCATCCGGT
Organism: Trichococcus sp. ES5; assembly: GCF_900067165.1. NCBI lineage: Bacteria > Bacillati > Bacillota > Bacilli > Lactobacillales > Carnobacteriaceae > Trichococcus > Trichococcus sp. ES5. The sequence continues at coordinate 81,243 of NZ_FJND01000011.1, read as the reverse complement.
CGGACCGAATGAAACGATGCAGGTGGATTTCACGGTCAATCAGGAGGCGGCGACGTTGTGGTTCCACCCGCATGCCTTAGGAACGACGGCTGAACAGGTCTATGCCGGTCTGGCCGGATTGATTTTTGTCGAGGACGACAATTCTGATCAATTGGATTTGCCGAAGGACTATGGGGTGAATGACTTCCCTCTGATTATCCAGGACCGGACCTTCGATGCGGACAATCAATTCGATTACGCAGGGACTTACAATCCCGACGGTACCTATGGCGATACCTTGCTGATCAACGGGACCATCAATCCCTACGTTGAGGTAAAAAATGAACAAATCCGCTTGCGGTTGGTGAATGGTTCGAATGCCCGCAATTACACATTCGGATTGGAAAATGGCGCGGAGTTCCATCAGATCGCCAGCGACGGCGGTTTCCTGGAGCAGCCGGTTGCGTTGACGTCTGTGACATTGACACCCGGAGAACGGGCGGAAATCATCGTGGACCTGAGCGAATACGCTGAAGGGGACACCGCGAAACTGATGGACGGGGACGTAACCGTCCTTTCCCTGAATGTCACGGAGGAGACGGAAGTACAGACCACGCTTCCGGAAACTTTGAATGAAATTCCTAAATTGACGACAGAGGGAGCGGCTGTCCAACAGTTCACGCTAAGCGGCATGTCCTTCATGGTCAACATCAGCGGCAATCAGTTCGACATGGATCGGATCGACGTCGAACAGAGCCTGAATGAAACAGTTATCTGGGAAGTCCGCAATGCGCAGGATATGATGGGCAGCATGGTTCATCCTTTCCATATCCATGGCGTCCAATTCCAGGTGCTCTCGCGTGATGGAGTGGAACCGCCGCAGAACGAGCAAGGATGGAAGGACACTATCGCCGTTTATCCCGGCGAAACGGTCCGGCTGGCGGTGACTTTTTCTGAGAAAGGAGTCTTCATGTATCATTGCCACATTTTGGAGCATGAGGATAATGGCATGATGGGTCAGGTCAGTGTACAATAAAATCTGGGAAATATGATGGAGGTGGATGCCGATGAAAGTTTTGATCGTCGATGATGAACCAAATATTTTGGATATCGTGGAGGCCTATCTGGCCGCCAAAAAATATCAGGTATACCGTGCCGAGTCCGGTGCGGAGGCGTTGGAGAAATTTCATGCCTTCCATCCGGATCTGATCGTGTTGGATCTGATGCTGCCCGATATGACAGGCGGAGATGTCTGCACCAAAATCCGCGAAGAATCCAATGTGCCCATCATCATGCTGACGGCAAGGTCATCCGAAAAGGATATCCTGAGCGGCTTGCGGATAGGCGCGGATGATTACATGGTCAAACCATTCAGTCCCAAGGAACTGGTGGCGCGGGTCGAGACAGTTCTGAGGCGCGTTGCACCGGCTGATGCCGAGGAGAAATGGAATTTCGATGGCGGCGAATTGGTCATTCTCCCAAAAACGAAGCAGGTTTTCGCGCGGCAGCAGGAAGTCGCATTGACGGCTACCGAATATGAACTGTTGACTTTGTTGGCCAAGAACCCGAGCCGGCTCTTCACGAGGGAAGAATTGCTGGAGAGCGTAAAAGGGCTGGACTTCGAAGGATTGGACAGAGTCATCGATACGCATATCAAGAACATCCGGCAAAAGATAGAGCCGGAACCGAAGCAGCCCACTTATATATTGACTGTCCGGGGAAGCGGCTACCGGTTTGGTGGGAAGCGATGAGGCGGACGATCAGTTGGCAGCTGATTTTTTCCTTCCTGCTCTTTTCGATCGTCATCATCGGGCTATTCGGATGGTTCAGCGTACGTTTATTGGACAGCCACTTCTCGGAATATGTCAGCGAACGGCGCACGGAAGAAATAACCGGTTTTACAGATGAAATCGAGGCGGTCTATGCACAAGAAGGCAGTTGGGACGAGGATGCCATAGCGGTCATCGGCAGGCAGGCATTGCAGGCCGACATCATCCTGAAAGTTTATGATAACCAAGGAGCGCTGATCTGGACCCCCACTGCGATGGAGGAACAGGACAACCGCCAGATGATGTCCAGCCATATGTCGCAGATGAGCGAGATGATGGGCGGAACAGAAAGCGAATATACGGTGACCACTGTTGAGCTTAATGAGGGCTCCCGCACAATCGGCAGTCTGGAAATCGGGACGATGGGGACGTATTTCTATACGGAACACGATGTCGCATTCGTGAGCGATATCCGCAATAACCTGATGATTGTGGCGCTGCTGGCCTTCGCCTTATCGCTGTTTTTCGCTGTTTGGATAGCCAGAAAATTGAGTGTGCCGGTCTTTGCGGTGAGCCGCTTCACCGGGGAAATCGCCAAAGGCAACTACACGGAGCCGGCGCCGAAGGAAACGAACATCGTCGAGATAGATGCGCTGATCCGTTCGGTGGACAGCCTTTCCCGCCAATTGGACAGCCAACAGGAAATCCGGAACCGCCTTTCTTCCGATATCGCGCACGAAATCCGGACCCCGCTTACGACATTGAAGGGCAATCTGGAAGCAATGCTTGACGGCATCTGGGAGCCGAGCAACGAGCGTTTGAAGATTTGTTATGATGAAGTGAACCGGATTTCCCGCCTGATCGGAAATATCGATAAAATCAACGAAATGGAGAGCAATCACGAGAAATTGGAATTCAGCCGTTTTGACCTGCAGGCTTTGAGCAAGAAAGTCGCAACGAACTTTACGGCTGCAGCCGCCAAAAAGAATATCATTTTGGCGGTTGCTGGGGAGCCGCTGATGATAACGGCGGATCAGGACAAAATCAGCCAAGTGCTGACGAATCTTTTGGCCAATGCCATCAAGTTCACGCCGAAGCAAGGGAATATCCGCATCGAAACTCATCTGGAGGGTAACCGGGCGGTACTGAAAGTGTCAGATGACGGCATCGGCATCGACCGGGAAGACCAGGAAAAGATTTACGAGCGTTTCTATATGACCGAGCCGTCGCGCAACAGCAAATCCGGTGGGCAAGGACTCGGTTTGGCCATCGTCAAAAGCATCATCAAGAAGCACAACGGGACCGTGCGGGTTGTCAGCGAAATCGGCAAGGGAGCCGCGTTCACGGTTACACTTCCATTGGAACACATCAGAACATGAACGAAAAAGACCCGGATACCAATCATTTGCGATTGGTATCCAGGCCTTTTGTGTTTCTTTCAGGATCACAGAAGTTTCTTCTTGCGATCGAACTCTTCCTCGGTAATGTTCCCTTTAGCCAGTTCTTTTTTCAGGATGTCCAAAGCGGATTCGTCTGTTGAAACTTTGCCTGATCTATCGTTCAAAAGCCTGGTTGCCAAGTAAATGACGAGTATGATCAAAGCAATCCAGAAAATCCACATAAACATCATGCCGCCCATGCCAAAACCTCCAAAATATTGTAAGCATCTGCCAAACATGCAAAGGCCCCCTTTTTTTCTCTATATATGCAGTATACAGTCATATTGTGTAGATTGGATGTAGTTTTTCTGGCTGTTGCAGTGAGTATTTGAAGTGCAAGCTCAGTCTATCTTCAGCAGACGGGCATTGACCGCGCAGATGATGGTGCTGATCGACATGACGGCTGCCCCAATGGCCGGTGTTATGACGAGGCCTTGGTTGGCCAAAACGCCTGCAGCCAGCGGGATGGCAATCACGTTATAGCCGACAGCCCAAATCAGATTTTCGACCATCTTGCGGTAAGTGGCTTTCGAAAGGGTGATGATGGTCAATACGTCTTTCGGATTGCTGTCCACCAGAATGACGTCGGCTGTTTCGATGGCGACATCCGTTCCGGCGCCGATGGCAATACCAAGATCAGCTTCCGCCAGAGCGGGCGCATCATTGACGCCATCCCCGACCATCGCGACTTTTTTGTTTCCGGATTTCAGTGCGGCGATGTGTTTCGATTTCTCGGCAGGCAGCACCTCCGCAAATACTTGATCCAGTCCTAACTGATCGCCCACGTATTGCGCTGCGCGGCTATTGTCGCCAGTCAGCATGATAGCTTCGATGCCTTGCTCTTTCAAGGCAGCCACGACTTCTTGCGATGACGAACGGATGATATCAGCGTTGGCGATCATCCCCTGCAGGCTCCCTTCCTTCAGGACGAAGACAACGGTTTTTCCTTGCTGGGCCAAACTGGCGAATGTCTCCTTGTCGTATGCAATGCCGCGCTCGTCCATGGTGCCGGGGCTGACGACAGCGACCTGCATGCCGTCCACAGTGACCTGCAGACCTTGGCCGGTAAGGTTTTGATAATCGGTTGCCGGCAAAAGGGTGACGCCTTCTGCTTCTCCTTTGCGGACGATTCCTTTTGCGATCGGGTGTTCAGATTGGCTTTCGGCAGAATAGGCCAGCGTCAGTAATTCCTTCTCGGAGACCCCGGCAGCGGGAAGGATGTCGGTTACGCCGAAGTTGCCTTCCGTCAGGGTCCCGGTCTTGTCGAAGACGATCCGATCCACTTTGCGCGCCTCTTCGAATTGCGTCCGGTTGCGGATCAGCAAGCCATTTCGAGCTGCGATTGAAGTGGACACCGCATTCACCAAAGGGACAGCCAGTCCGAGTGCATGGGGACAAGCGATGACGAGTACCGTCACCATCCGCTCCAAAGCGAAGGCCAAGTTCACTGCAAAAATCCAATAAAGGAAAGTCAGGAGTCCGGCTGTGACGGCGATATAGAACAGCCAACCGGCCGCTTTGTCGGCCAATCCCTGCGACTTGGATTTTTGTTGCTGGGCCGCCTGGACCATATTGATCACTTGGGCCAAGTAGGTTTCATTCCCGACTTTTTCCACGGTCAGTTTGAGGACGCCTGACCCGTTGATGGAGCCGCCGATGGCCTGCATGCCCGGATTTTTTTCGACAGGCACAGATTCGCCCGTCAGCATCGATTCATCAACCGTTGAGAGGCCTTAGTAGATTTTTCCGTCCAAAGGGATCTTTTCACCGGGCTTGACGAGAATGCGCTCACCCGGAACAAGGGCTTCGATCGACACTTCTTCAATATTGCCGGCCGCATCCAAACGATGGGCAACTTTAGGCATCAGTTTGATGAGTTCTTCCAGCGCTTTGGATGCCCCCATCTGGGATTTCATCTCGATCCAGTGACCCAGCAACATAATCAGGATCAAGGTTGCCAGTTCGAAATAAAAGTCCGATCCTTCTATGAAGAAGGCCGTGAAGCTGCTGTAGATATAGGCCGAAACGATCGCCAAGGAAATCAGCATCATCATACCGAGCGACCGGTTCTTCCATTCCTCCCAAGCGCCCTCCAGAAACGGTTTGCCGCCGTAGAAGAAAATGACGGTGGATAACCCAAAGACGACAAAATTTGCTCCCGGAAATTCGAAATGGTAACCGAAGAGCATCATGATCATGGGGGATAGCACGGTGACGGGAATGGTCAGCAGCAAGACGATCCAAAAACGTTTCCGGTAATCGGCCACCATCTGCTCGTGGTGGTCGGCATGCCCAGTCGAACCGTGTGCCATGTGCTTTTCATGTTGTTCGTGACCATTGGAAGCAGTCTGTTTCGGTTCGGGTGGGGGCATATGATGACCGGAATGGTCGTGCCCGGCGTGCGGATCGCTGGTCTTTGGGGCTTCCAGAGTGTGGTCTGTGTGCGCGTGCTGCGTATGTTTGTGTTCATCCATCTGAGTATTCCTCCTTGCTTCAAAACGTCCAAACAATAAGGTTTATAAAAATGACTGCAGCTTCTCATGCTTATCATAGCAGAATTCAGCGCTGTAGTGGTAACGGTTTCGCCTCCCCGCTTGGGTCTGCACCGATTTAGTCATCGCAACCAACGGCGGAAGCTTGCAGGCGTAACCGGGAACCAAAGATTGACTTGACAGACTTCTTATCAATTGCAGGACCAGGGCGCACCGAAAAGCGCAACTGGTCTTGTATTTTTTTCTGCTTTGGGTAAAATGAAAGGGATAGGAAAACCATTCAAAGACACTTGGAATTTGGAAGTTTGGTGAAAATCCAACGCGGTCCCGCCACTGTGATGACGTCCCGGAACGTCTAAGTCAGGTCTTCATTCCAAGCTGCTATTTTTTGCAAGCGAACCGTTTCGAGGTAAAACGGTCCCGTTACTAGTCTATGCGATGGCGTATAGGATTTTTTTGCATGATTCCGGCCGTTGGCGATGCAACCCCTGTCGAATACAGATTAGGAGTGGGAAAATGAAAAAATTATTGTTGGCCTTATCATTGAGTTTGGTATTATTCGGGTGCGCTCCTGCGGACACGGTAGATTCGGCTTCAGTCGCGGAATCTTCATCGGTTGCAATCAGCTCCGAAGTTGCAGAAACAGTCAGCGTATCGATTTCTTTGACGGATGGCGGTACTGTCATCGCGGGTTCTGAAAAAACGATTGAGGTTGAAGCAGGCGCCAATTTGTTGGCTGTCATGAAAGAAAACTACACAATCGAAGAAGCGGACGGATTCATCACAGCCATCGATGGACAAACACAAGTCGAACAGACTGCCGATACGAAAGCGAAATATTGGTTGTTTGATGTGAACGGTGAGCCTTCGATGGTCGGAGCAGCTGATGTGGCGCTCCAAGAAGGAGACGTAATCGTGTGGAACCTGACAGAAATGTAAAGAAGACTGTGAACTTCGGTGTGAGACGACTGGCGTTGCTGTCGATTTTGACGGCTTTGTGCTATGTTGGGAGGATGATGTTCCAGTTCATCCCGAATGTCCAACCGGTGACGTCTGTGCTGATCATCCTGACGCTGACGCTGGGCATGACGGACGGCTTCATTGTGGCCATCCTGTCGATTGTTTTGACCAACTTTCTGCTGGGGATGGGGCCGTGGACGATTGCGCAGATCGCCAGTTTCGGCGTTCTGATCGTGGTAACTGGATTGGTCATGAAGCCGTTCTACAGCACGAGCCAAAAGAGGGGCCTCAGAATTGTTTTTGCGCTGTTCGCCTTTTTCGGGGGACTGCTTTACGGATTCGTCATCTCCGTCATTTCGGTGAAGTTGATGGGTATCAACAGTTTTTGGGCTTATTACATCGCCGGGATTCCTTTCGATCTCATGCACGGCCTGGGGAATGCCAGTTTCTATCTGATACTGGAGCCGATTTTGGCGCCCTTACTGCTGGCGCAAAAGAAAAAAACATAGAAATTAAGAAGACTGTAATGGACTCCCAGCATGGGTATCCGCTATAGTTTTTTCTGTTTTGGCGCCATTTGTGATATAGTAGGACACGATAATCGAGAGATAAGGGAGCAAATATAAACTATGGGAAAGAGTCTAGTATTAGCTGAAAAACCATCGGTGGCGCGCGATATCGCCCGCGTGCTGCAGTGCGAGAAACAGGGTCAAGGGTACCTGGAAGGGAAAGACTATATCGTCACTTGGGCCTTGGGGCATCTTGTGACGCTGGCCGATCCGGAAGCCTATGATGTGAAATACAAAAATTGGAATCTGGCTGATCTGCCGATGCTTCCGCAGGATCTGAAGCTGACTGTCATCAAGCAGTCCGGCAAGCAGTTCAATGCCGTCAAGGCCCAGCTGGTGCGGAATGACGTTTCCGACATCATCATCGCGACGGATGCCGGCCGCGAGGGCGAACTGGTAGCCCGTTGGATCATCGAAAAAGCGAAAGTCAATAAACCCGTCAAACGCCTGTGGATCTCGTCCGTGACGGACAAGGCCATCAAAGACGGCTTCCAGAACCTGAAGCCGGGCAAGGACTATGAAAACCTGTACCAGTCGGCTGTGGCCCGTTCGGAAGCGGATTGGTACATCGGCTTGAATGCGACCCGCGCGCTGACGACGAAATTCAACGCCCAGTTGAACTGCGGCCGCGTCCAGACACCTGTCGTCGCCATCATCGCCAGACGCGAAGAGGAAATCAAAAAATTCCAGCCAAAGACCTACTACGGCATCGAGGCTCAGACCGATACGAAGCTGAAGCTGATCTGGCAGGACGAAAAAACGAACGACACGAAGAGTTTCGATCGCGATAAAGTTACAGCCATCGTCAAAAAGTTGGATAAGCAACAGGCTACGGTTGTGGCGGTCGACCGCAAACCGAAAAAAGCCTATGCACCAGGCTTGTACGACCTGACTGAACTGCAACGCGACGCCAACAAGCTTTTCGGTTATTCAGCCAAAGAGACGCTGAATATCATGCAGAAACTCTATGAGCAGCATAAATTGTTGACTTATCCGCGTACGGATTCCCGCTACCTGTCGAACGACATCGTAGCCACGCTGCCGGACAGACTAAAGGCATGCGCCATCAAGGAATACCGTCTGCTCGTGAACAAGGTATTGGCGAAACCGATCAAGGCAAACAAATCGTTCGTCGATGACAGCAAAGTTTCCGATCACCATGCCATCATTCCGACGGAGCAGGTCGTGCAAATCGGGAAGCTCTCGGCTCAGGAACTCAAAATCTATGACCTGGTTGTGAAACGCTTCTTGGCTGTGCTTTTCCCGGCTTACGAATATGAGCAGCTGACTCTGCGCGCGGATATCGGCGGCGAGCGCTTCGTGGCCCGTGGCAAAACGGTCATCGCTGCCGGTTGGAAAGAAGTCTACAGCAATCGCACGGAGGATGAGGAGTCGGAAGACGGTCTCCAGGAGCAACTGTTGCCGAAAATCGAGGCAGGTGATGTGCTGGTTGTCCGTTACGTAAGCGAGACATCCGGACAGACGAAACCGCCTGCCTACTTCAATGAAGCGACGCTGTTGACGGCGATGGAAAATCCGGCGAAATATATGGAAACGACTGACAAAGCTTTGGCTCAGACGCTGAAGGAAACGGGCGGATTGGGAACCGTGGCTACGCGCGCCGACATCATCGAGAAGTTGTTCAATGCCTTCCTTATCGAAAGACGCGGACAGGAAATCCATATCACTTCCAAAGGCAAGCAACTGCTGGAGTTGGTTCCGGAAGAACTGAAATCTCCGGCTCTGACTGGCGAGTGGGAGCGAAAGCTCGAGCAGATCGCTGCCGGCAAGCTGAAGAAGGACGTATTCATCAACGAAATGAAGGCCTACACGAAAGAGATCGTTTCGGAAATCAAGATGAGCGAAGGCAAGTTCAAGCACGAGAACATCTCCGCCAAGACCTGCCCGGAATGCGGCAAACCGATGCTGGAAGTGAACGGCAAAAAAGGCAAGATGCTTGTGTGCCAAGACCGCGAATGTGGATACCGCAAGAATGTGGCGCGGGTCACCAATGCCCGTTGTCCGCAGTGCATGAAGAAAATGGAACTGCACGGCGAAGGTGACGGCCAAATTTTTACCTGCAAGTGCGGCTACCGTGAAAAGCTATCGGCCTTCAACGAGCGACGCAAAAAAGGCACCGGCGGAAAAGCCGCGAAGCAAGACGTCCAAAAATATCTGAAGAAACAAAATCAAGTTGAAGAGCCAGTAAATAATGCCCTGTTCGAGGCGCTTAAGAAACTCAATTTGGGCGAATAAGCATAATTAGGTCGATAAGGACTGCAACGGCGCTTTTTGTGCCTGTTGCAGTCCTTTTTCGATCGGATTTCGGGAATGTGCGTATGTTATAATCGTAAGGTATCGATTGCCTTAAAAGTCTCAGACGGCAATCCTGTCAGGGAGGGAATTTCAGAATGAAAACAGTCATTTTAGCCGAGAAATCATCGCAGGCGGCTGCCTACGCGAGCTCTTTTCAAAAGAAGGCGACGGTTGCCGGGAACTACGTCATCCAGGACAGTCTGTTCGATGGCGAAACGGTCATCGTGCATGCCTCGGGACATCTTTTGGGGCTGCTGCAGCCGGAAGAATATGATCCGAAATGGAAAAAATGGAGCCTGGACCACTTGCCGATTTTCCCGGAAAACTACAAATACAAGATCCAATACGGTAAAGGCAAGCAGATGGCGAACATCAAACAGCAGCTCAAGGAAGCCGACCGCATCATCATCGCCACCGACTCGGACCGTGAAGGGGAAAATATCGCCCGCTCGATCATCCGCCATGCTGGTGCCGAAAAGAAGGAAATGAAACGTCTCTGGATCAACAGCCTGGAATCCAATGAAATCCGTCGCGGGTTCAGCGAATTGCTGGACGGAAAAGATACCTATCCGTCCTACATCGAGGCCCAAAGCCGGGAAATCGCCGATTGGCTGGTGGGGATGAACCTGAGTCGGCTGTATACCATTGCGCTCCAGAAGGCCGGGATCAAAGAAGGGGCCTTTTCGGTAGGCCGAGTGCAGACGCCGACGCTCTTCATGATCTATAAGCGCATGAAGGAAATCGCTGCCTTCCAGGAAGAGACGCATTATGAGTGTTTGGCCCGCATCACGGTCACGAACGGGACATTCGAAGCGAAGTATCAGCATGAATTTGAATCAAAACAAGAAATGAAAACCTTCATCGCGACGCACGGCTTGGCGGCTGAGATGCCAGCCGTCATCAAACGCTATGAAGCCAACGAGAACAAACGCGAGTTGGCACCGCGTCTGTATTCGCTCAGCGATCTGCAGCGGGCAGCCAATGCCAAATTCAAGATGGGTGCGAAAGACACATTGGCAACCGTGCAGTCTTTGTATGAAGCAAAACTGCTTTCCTATCCGCGGACGGACGCGACGGTCATCACCAAAAATGAGTTTGTCTATTTGAAGGATAACCTCTCCGGCTATCTGGGCATCCTAGGTCATACCATCGACAAGCCGAACTTGACTCCGCGCAAAAAATACGTCGATGATGCCAAAGTACAGGAACATTATGCCATCATCCCGACGAAAAAAGTGCCGGATCAGGCCCGGATCGCGAAATTGAATGTGAACCAGCAGAAAATTTATGATCTCGTCCTGCGCCGGACCTTGGCGATGTTCGAAGAGGATTTCATCTACGATGAACCGACCATCATTACGGATATCGGCGGACTGGACTTTGTGGCATCCGGTAAGATCATCAAGAATCTCGGATGGAAGAAGCTGGAAGGCAACACAAGGAAAAAAGGCGAACCGGAGGACAAAATCTTGCCGATGGTTACGGTAGGGGAAACCGGAACAGCCATTTTGGCCACGAAGGAGAAGAAGACTACCCCTCCTAAGCCTTACACAGAAGGCACGCTGATCGCAGCCATGAAGAACGCCGGCAAAGAAGTGGATGATGCCGAAGACAAGGCGATCCTGAAGGAAACACACGGTATCGGAACCGAAGCTACCCGCGCTGGGGTCATCGAAAATTTGAAGGACAGGGGCTACATAACGGCTTCGAAGAATCAGCTGGCAATCACCGAAAAGGGGACTCTGCTTTGTGAGGCCGTGGCCGGCAACAAGATGAGCGATGTCGCCTTCACGGCAGAATGGGAAAAGTATTTGGCAAAAATCCATAAAGGCGAGGGCGACCAGGCTTATTTCCTGGAGAACATCAAACACTTCGTCATGGAAATCCTCGGTACGAAGAACGAGATGCTGCAGTCCGAAGGGATCGCGGAGCGCATCGATGCTGCAGGCGACGGTGCGGTCGTAGGCGTTTGTCCGGTCTGCGGGAAAGAAGCGATCATCAAGGGCAGTTACCTACAATGCCAGGACTACGGCGAGGCGTGTTCATTCCGGATTTCCCGCTATATCGCCCGCCGCTATCTGTCCCCGGAGGAAGCCAAAGAGCTTTTGGCCCGAAAAGAAACGAAGCGCCTTTCCGGTTTCAAGAAAAAAGACGGCAAGAGTTTTTCGACGGCATTGCTCTTGGGGAAAGACGAAGCCGGCAATTACGCCGTTTCCTTCAAACCGTTCGCTCCGAGTAAGAAAAAACCGGTACGCAAAAAAACACAATGAACAGAAAAAGGTATCCGGAAAATTGCTTCCCGGATACCTTTTCTGATTTTTTTAGCCTAAATATTCTGATTCATCCATCAATTTCACAGCTGTACCACTGCAGGTGACCATCAGCATGCCATTATCGGCTCCCAGTACTTCGTAATCCATTTTCATGCCGACGATGGCGTTCGCGCCTTTTGCGACTGCACGATCTTCCATTTCTGCCAAGGCATTTTCGCGTGCAACAGTCAATTCATCCTCGTAACTCTTTGAACGTCCGCCAACGATGTTGCGGATGCCGGCTCCGAAATCTTTGAACACGTTGATGCCTGTGATGACTTCTCCGAAAACGATGCCTTTATAGGCAGTAATTTTTTTGCTCTCGATATGAGCGGTTGTTGTAATAATCATGTGACTTACCATCCTTTCTCCTGACGGTGAAACAATCAGTTCAACAAATCGATTATAACTTTCTGGTGATGCCTTCATTATATCAAAAATTCGGCTTGAAAAGATACAGAAACCTGCCATCTTGGTGGCCGCTGGGCAGAAAAATGTTGTGGGTAAAATTGTACAGATTGTTGCTTAATGGTAAAATCAGAGAAGACTCGAAACAGAAGGGACGGTTACTGTCAACTACCAATGACTGAAGTCACGGCTTGCCTCTCGCCATTTCGTGACGAGTGCATTAGCTTCGCTAAGACTTTTAGGTTTACGCCTAACGCTACGCAGTTCAAACGTCCTGCGGACTCCTGAGTAGTTTGAGATCGGTTGGTCTCTCAAAATGTTGGCGTTACTCACTGCTCCATTCTTATTCAACCGGAATGGAGCAGCCCGACAGCTGACTTTGCCGGCAACCCAGCACATTTATGCACTAGGAATTTGCTTTTTGTTTCTCAAATTTGGGATTCTCTACGCCGCTTACGTATTGTGTTCCTAGTTGTTGAATATTCATTGCTGCAACACGGTCATCGTTTGAGCGATACCCGCATGGACAATGATATTCGTGGTTGTGGGTATCCCGATTGGATTTTTTGATTGTGCCACACTTAGGACAACGCTGACTTGTATACGCGGCGCTTACTTCAACCACCATGGAGCCAACTTTGTTGGCTTTGTAAGTGAGCATTTGCCCTAATTGAAAAAACGCCCACGACACGTGCTCATAGCGTTGTGATTTCGCAACTTGTTCCGTAGCGAAACGCACGCCAATCAAATCTTCCAACACAAATACCGTATCGGAACCATATAGGAAAACGAGTGTCTTAGACAGGCAGTGGTTCACATCTGCCATCCAGCGGTTCTCTCGGCTTTCCATTTTCCGGATACGACGTTTGGAGTTCCTGGTGTTGCGTGCTTGCAAACTACGGCGCAGTTCTTTGTAGTGTCTGCGCTTTTTCAAGACTGCGTTTCCGTTGAAGAAAGTGGTTTTATCTTTTTCGTCATAGGTTGTCACTAATTGACGCAACCCTCTGTCGATTCCGACAACGTGTTTGACGTCTGTCAATTCCATTTCGGCGATTTCTTTTTTTACCGAAATATGCAAGAACCAATGCTTGCCTGACTTGACCAATTTTGCCAAACCAAACGCCCAGGTACCATCAAAATACTCTTCAAAGCCGTTGAGGAAAAAACCGCACTTCACGCGCCCCTTCAGCGTATTGATTGAGAACGTTTTGCCATTATCGACAATGCTCCAATCGCGATTGCGCACTAAATCTGCTTGTGGTTGAGAAAACAGGATGGGGTGCCATAGCCAATTCAAGTCCTTTTGAACTTGCATCCTGCATTCCCGGAAATTTATAACGAGGATTTTGTAGAAACTTAGTAACATCAAGGCTTTAAGAGATTTTTTAGATTGATTCCACCTCGTTATAATCAACATTTATAACAAGGAGGAAAATCCACTGATATCAAGGTTTACAGCCATTCTCGTTACACAATTCGGGAATGCAGGTTGCATGTGTACTGCCTTTCCGTCTCCATCATTTTTACCGCTGTCATATTTGTTGGGACTGCGACGGAGTTGTGTTTGGACGGTTTTGTATCGGGCCGTAACAGTCCGAAAGGTTGATTGGGTCAATTGGGATTTCAAATGGAACCGCTGGCGAACATCATGGTACAAAACTTCGTTTAATTTAATCGAATTTAATTCTAAATCGTGGTGAAAAACATAATCAGATACGTAATTGCATGCCTGCCTATACTGTTCGCAGACTTCTTGAAACGCCAATGCATCTTTGGGGTTCGAGAGCTTCAATTTAACTTTGATCGTTAGACTTAGTTCCACGGAATTTACCACCCTTCAATAACCCTATTATACTACAATCGCAATTGAAAGCATATTAAAAAGAGAACGTAAGTTCGCTTAAAATAAAAGAGGAAGGAGCTCGGAAATCAAGGAGATCTTTTGGTCCGCTGGGCCAATCGGTTTCTCCTCCCACGACTGAAGTCGTGGGTTTCCGAAAACTATAAAAATCATGAAATTTGAAAAAATTCACCATGTCGCAATCATCGCTTCCGACTATGAGGCTTCCAAAGCATTCTACACTGAGGTGTTGGAATTGCCGATCATCCGCGAAAACTACCGGGCGGACAGGGATTCATACAAACTCGATCTCAGGCTGGGGGAGAGCGAAATCGAGCTGTTCTCTTTTCCGAATCCGCCTGAACGCCCAAGCGGTCCGGAATCAGTCGGACTGCGCCATCTTTGCTTCTATGTGGAGGATGTCGAGGCCACCGTGGCGGAATTGAACCGCAAGGGCGTGGAGACCGAGCCGATTCGTCTGGACGACTACACGAACAAGAAATTCACTTTTTTCAAGGATCCGGACGGCTTGCCGTTGGAGCTGCATGAATAAAGCTTAGCTGAAACGGGGAGTGTCTCATTTTGAGGCATTCCCCGTTTTTTCGGCCGTTCTTACCAATATTTCTGGTTGGGGATTCCACGTATATTTCATCCAGCTCCGGTGAGGGTCCCTTCGCCGGAACACAGTGGCAGTAATCAGATTTCAACACCGGCGAGGCCGTCCTCATCGGAGAACGCATGGGAAATGACGGTCCGAACTCCGGCGAAGCCTGCGTTCACCGGAGTAAAGAACAGAAGCCTCCATTCGAGGCGGCGCCTTCTTTTGTTCAAATCGATAATTTGTAAACACAAATTTTAAATAGGTATTTACAATTGAGAGGAAAGGGGTTACAATGTGGAAAAGAGAGTTGGAGGAGGCAACTCAATCATCAATCAGAACAAGCAGAGCAAAAAGTTTAGGAGGAAAAAGAATGGAAAATGCGAAGTGGATTGAACGTTTGAATATGATCGCTTATAGGATCAATGATTTGAAGTATATCATCGCAATCAAAAATGCCTTTTCAATGCTGTTGCCGGTCATCATCACAGGTGCTTTTGCTACTTTGTTTTCGAACATGGTGTTCGATTCGACGAATGGGTTGGCCCAATTTGAGGCTTTACGGTTCTTGGAACAAATGAAACCGATTACACAGGCGATCAACTATGCCACCATGAATCTGATGACGATCGGTGCAGTCTTTTTGATCGGGATTGAAGTCGCTAAACTGAACAAAGTATCCGATCATTTCGCTGGTCTTTTGGCGGTCATCAGTTATATTGCGACCATCCCGACAGCAATCGAAGTTCTCTTTGAAGAGACGCCGGTTCCGGTGACAAATGTCCTTTCCAGCAATTATACAGGGTCACGCGGCTTATTCCTGGGTATGTTCATCGCCATCTTATCCGTTGAACTTTACACCTGGTTGAGCAAACAGGATAAACTGAAAATCACCATGCCTGATACGGTACCTACGAATGTTTCCCGCGGTTTCTCTGCTTTGATTCCGACTATTTTGACGGTTTCACTGATTGCGGCAGGTGCCCATCTGATTTTCATGATCACGGGATTGACTTTGTATGACATCATCTATACGACCATCCAAGCGCCGCTTGCGAAAGTCGTTCAAGGTTTGCCGGGTATCCTGTTGCTGATGTTCGTCTCGCAGATTTTTTGGGTGATCGGGATTCACGGTAACCAAATGATCAAACCGATTCGCGAGCCGATTTTATTGGCTGCGATCGCCGAAAATACAGCCGCTTTTGAAGCCGGCAAGGAAGCTCCGAACATCATCAACATGCCATTCTGGGATATGTACATGAGCATGGGTGGATCCGGCGTTACGATCGGTCTCTTGATCGCCGTCTTCTTGGTTTCGAAACGAGCCGACTTCAAGGAGATCGGCAAACTGTCTGTAGGCCCTGGCCTCTTCAATATCAATGAACCACTTATTTTCGGGATGCCGATCATGCTGAATCCGATCATGGCGATCCCATTCATCTTGACGCCTCTGGTTACAGGTACAATCGGTTACTTCGCGACGGCAATCGGATTTGCCGGCAAGGCGGTCGTGATGGTTCCTTGGACAACGCCACCATTAATCAGCGGCTATCTTGCGACAGCGGGTAGCCTGGGTGCGGTCGCTACGCAACTGATTTGTATCGCTGTTTCGGTGTTGATCTATCTGCCGTTCGTGAAGGCCAGCAATCGTGCGCTTGCAGTGGGACCAGAAACTGAAAGTAAATCAGAAGTGGCGTCAGCCATCGAATAATGAAAGATTTGAACAGAAAGGGGAATGAGGAATGTTAAAAAATATACCAGAAGGATTCATCTTGGGTGCATCTTCTTCTGCATGGCAGACGGAGGGCTGGAAGGGCAAAAAAGAGGGGCAGGATTCCTACCTGGACATGTGGTACAAAGAGGAGCCTTTCGTATGGCATGAAGGCTATGGACCGGCTGGAGCTACCTCGTTCTATGACCGCTACAACGAAGATGTGGCCTTGATGAAAGAAATCGGTCTGACCCATTACCGTACGTCGATCAACTGGGCGCGTTTCTTTACGGATTACGAAAATTCAGTAGTCGATGAAGATTATGCCCAGCACATCAGCGATGTTGTGGATGCGCTGCTTGATGCTGGAGTAGAGCCAATGCTGTGCCTGGAGCATTACGAAGTCCCTGCCTATCTGATGGAGAAGTACGATGGCTGGAGCTCGAAGCATGTCGTCGAACTCTACGCGAAATATGCCGAAATAGCGTTCGAACGCTATGCCGACCGCGTCAAAAATTGGTTCACTTTCAACGAACCGGTTGTCATCCAGACGCGCATCTACCTCGATGCCATCCGTTATCCGCATGAACAGGATACGTCGAAATGGATGCAATGGAATTTCAACAAGGTGATCGCTACGGCACGGGCAGTCCAAATTTTCCATGAAAAAGGCTACAACGGCCAGATCGGAGCCATCCTCAATCCGGAGGTGACCTACGCGCGTTCCTCATCACCGGCTGACCAAAAAGCCGCCCGGATGTATGACCTGTTGTATAACCGCATTTTTTTGGATCCGTTGGTGAAGGGGGAGTATCCCGACGAGTTGTTTGATGTGCTCACAAAGCACGAGATCCCGTTTGAATATTCCGAAGAGGAACTGCTCATCATCAAAGAAAATACGGTGGACTATCTCGGAATCAATCTGTATTTCCCGAAACGGGTCCGGTCCCCGCGTTACGAGTGGAACAAGGAGACGCCTTTCCATCCGGAATATTATTATGAAGAGTTTTCCTTGCCGGGCAGAAGGATGAACACTTCGCGCGGTTGGGAAATCTACCCGCAAATCATGTATGATATGGCCATGCGCCTGAAATCTGAATACGGAAATATCCCGTGGTTCATCGCGGAAAGCGGGATGGGCATCGAGCAGGAGGAGCGCTTTGCGGACAGCAAGGGCACCATTCAGGACGATTACCGCATCGCTTATATCACTGAACATTTGAATTCCTTGTTGGATGCAGTCAAAAACGGAGCGAACTGCAAGGGTTACATGCTCTGGGCCTTCACCGATTGTGTCTCGCCGATGAATGCCTTTAAGAACCGCTACGGACTCGTGCGGATCGATCTGGAGGATGACCTGAAGCGTTCCCTGAAGCAGTCGGGCTATTGGTACCGGGATCTTATCCAAAGCAAGCGAATCGAAGTGGCCGAGCACACATATAAGTAACCGTTGTTTTTCCTGTTGCATAATGGCCAGTTGTCTATGTTATAATCAACAAGGAGAGATTTGTAAATACAAATTTTCGTATCACGTAGATAAGTGGTGAAGGACATGGCAAAATACAAAGAAGTCGCGAATGAAATCAGAAAACGGATTAAAAGCGGAATGTATAACTCCGAAGAAAAGATTCCCGATCAGGAGTCCCTGGCGAAGGAGTTCGGCACCAGCCGCGTGACGGTGAAGAAGGCGCTGGATCTGCTGAGTGTCGCTGGATTGGTGTACACAATCCAAGGTTCAGGGACCTATGTGAAGAAAAACGCGGTCAATCTGGCAGAGCAGAGCATCCAAATCGGTCAGAATGTCGGCTTGACCGCTGCGGCCGGCGAACGATTGGAACTGAATACGGAAGTGCTGGACTTCAACGTCCGCTTCCCGGATGAGGAAGAGTGCAACCAACTGAGCATCACGAAGGAAGAACCCGTATATGACATCAAACGCTTGCGGATCCTGGATGAAAAACCGTATTCTTTGGAGCATACGATCATCCCGATTGCGCTGGCACCGAACATTACGAAGGACATCCTGAACCGCTCCCTCTATGACTATCTCCAAGGGGATTTAGGGATTGTTTTCGGCGACAACCGGCAGACAGTCCGCGCGGTCAAACCGGACGATAACGACAAGCAATATCTGCATTGTTCCAATGAGGATCCGGTCCTTGAAGTCAGCAAGGTCATGTTCCTTGAAAGAGGGACGCCATTGGAATATTCTGTCGTGCATCACCGCTATGACATGGTCGAGATGTCCTTCATCAACGTCAGCCGGGACGGACTATTGGGATAGCTTTTACGGACAGCGAGGTTGCGCGGCGACTTTCGTTGTCCGTAATTGCTAGGAATAAAGTATTCAGAATCCAAAAGTGCATCACCGTAGGTGCCTCAAGGGATTTCAAAATATTCTGTGCATCCAAAAAAGTTGTCCAGCTTCGCGGGTTAGCCCTTCGGAAATTAGATAAATCTGACCCATTGCGCTCTACGATGCTCATTCAGGGCCAGATTTCCTAAATTTCTTTCAGGGCTGAACGAACCCGTTCAGCTTTTCGCGTAAAAGCTTTGCGTTACAATAATGAAAACGCTATACTAGATATATTAACTTGTTGAGGTGATGACATGTATCAACCGGCACAAAACAGATATGACAAAATGATCTATAACCGCGTAGGCAACAGCGGTCTGAAACTGCCTGCCATTTCCCTAGGGCTTTGGCATAACTTCGGCGAGGTGGATCTGTTCGACAATTCGCGCAAAATGGTCCAACGCGCCTTCGATCTGGGGATCACCCATTTCGATCTGGCGAACAACTACGGTCCGCCTCCGGGCAGCGCGGAAGAAACTTTCGGCAAGATTTTGAAGAAGGACTTCCTGCCTTACCGGGATGAGCTGATCATTTCCAGCAAGGCCGGCTATGATATGTGGCCCGGTCCATACGGGGAATGGGGCTCCAAAAAGTATTTGACGGCGAGCCTTGATCAAAGTCTGAAACGGATGGGGCTTGATTATGTGGATATTTTTTATTCGCATCGTCCGGATCCTGAAACACCATTCGAAGAAACTGCGCAAGCATTGGATCTGATGGTCCGTCAAGGAAAAGCTCTGTATATCGGCATCTCCAACTATTCTGCGGAGCAGACTGCTGAAATTGCAGCCATCTTCAAAGATCTTAAGACGCCGTTCATCATCCACCAACCGGCCTACAATATGTACAATCGTTGGATCGAGGATGGGCTGCAGGATGTTCTGACGGCCAATAAGTTGGGAACCATCGCCTTCAGTCCGTTGGCGCAAGGCATGCTGACCGATCGCTATTTGCATGGCATTCCGGAAGATTCACGTGCCGGCAGACCTTCTTCTCCGTTCTTGAACGCGGAGCGGGTGCAGGAAACCATCGAGAAATCACGCGCTTTGAATGAAATCGCGCAAAGACGCGGCCAAACATTGGCTGAGATGGCCGTTGCTTGGATTCTCCGCGATGGGAAAGTCACAAGCGTGTTGATCGGCGCCAGCCGAGTGAGCCAAATCGATGATAACGTAAAAGCGTTGGAAAACCTTGACTTCACCAATGAAGAATTGGATGAAATCGAAGCGGTATTGGCAAAATAAAAAATAGGAACAGCTTCCCGAAGCGATGCCATGCATCATTCGGGGAGCTTTTTTGCTGACAGGCTGATGTATCTGCTCCAGTGTACAGGCATCGTGAACAGAAAATAGTATTACTATTTTGCAGAAATCTGCTTGCAGACAATCAGAATGTTGGGTAAAGTGGATAAGTATGCCCGGATTGTTCATCAGCATCAAGCCAATCGGGCAAGCATCTTTATTCATAGAAAGGGGAAGTTATATGACAGACAGAAGAAAGGGACAGATCGGACTTATTTTTGTGACGATGATATGGGGTTCAGGTTTCGTCGTGAGCGCCATATCTTTGGAGTATTTTTCCCCATACCAAATATTGACCATGCGTTTTTTGTTGGCATTCATACTGATGGGGGCAATTTTTTTCGGCCAGCTGAAGCATGCGACCAAAAAGACCTATCTCAAAGGCATCGGCCTCGGAACCATCCTTTACTTGGCTTTCTTGTTTCAGACGGTAGGTCTTGTATATACGACACCTTCGAAGAACGCTTTCCTTACCGCCTTCAATGTCGTATTGGTGCCGTTCATAGGCGCATTGTTCTTCAGAAGGAAAGTTACAGCCCCGGCCATCGTGGGCGCGCTGTTGTCGATCGGCGGCATCGCCGTCATTTCCCTTACCGACTTCCACAGTGTAAACTTCGGGGATATGCTGACGCTGGTTTGCGCTCTGTTGTTCGCCTTGCAGATCATCTTCACAAACCGGTTCGTGCTGGGTGAAAACATTTATGCATTGACCACCATCCAGATGGGCACTGCCACTCTCTTAGGGGTGCTCGTATCGCTCGTAAGGGGAGAATTTTTGTTTCCGGCAGCCGCGGAAGGCTACTTTTCCATCATTTATTTGGGGACGGTCAGCACTATGCTTGGCTTTCTGATCCAAACGGCCTCGCAGCAGTTCACCAAAGAAACGGAAACAGCCATCATCCTGTCGCTGGAAGCCGTGTTCGGGATGGTCGCTTCAGCACTTTTTCTGAAGGAAGAGATCACGTTGCGGATGCTTATCGGAGCAGCTTTGATATTGGCTGGCGTATTGGTCGTGGAACTGAAACCGAAGCAAGAAAAAGTGGATGCACCATTCGGGGATCTGGATCTGCGGGATTAAATGGTAAGAGCATCAACTGAAATCGAAAACACAGGGGCGTGAATCCTAGCCGGATTCACGCCCCTGTGTTTTCATTTGACGATTCTGAATATTACGGGTATGATGAAGGTGAAATTTTTTACTGAAAAGTAGGTGCAAATATGGCAACATTAAGGGATATAGCTAAAAGGACAGGTTTTTCGATCACAACCGTTTCGCGTGTGTTGAATAATGATCCGACTTTGTCTGTTCCGGAGGAGACGCGGGATCGGATATATGAAGTAGCGACAGATTTGGAATACCGCAAAAAAGTCTCTCGGCCACTCGTCAAAAATGTCGCGCTTTTGTATTGGGTTTCCGATATGGAAGAATTGCAGGATGTCTATTTTAAAACCATGCGTACAGAGTTGATCCGACAAGCGGATAAACAAAATGTCTCGGCGACTGTATTCAAAAGGTCCCAAGGTATCGAGATGATTCCGCAAGACATCAACGGTTTCATTGCAGTGGGTTCGTTCAACAATAAGGAAATCGCTTATCTTGAGACTCTGACAGAAAATGGCGTGTTTTTGGACAGTTCGCCGTATTCGGACATTTATGATGCTGTTCGTCCGGACTTGGATTATATTACCCGGAAAGCAGTCCGTTTTTTCAAGGAGAAAGGCCATAAGGAAATCGGATTTGTAGGCGGTACCTATGTGAATCCAGATACCCATTTGGACGAAATGGATATACGGGAACGATCTTTCCGCGATGAGATGCAACAACAGAATATGCTGGAAGAAGCACATATCTATATCCGTAGGGGATTCTCGTTGGAAACCGGGTATCAGTTGATTGATACAGCCTTGAAGTCTGGGAAAAAACTGCCAAGTGCCATCTTTGCCGCTTCGGATCCCATTGCTGTGGGTGTGCTGCAGGCTCTGAATGAGCATCATGTCCGCATTCCGCAGGATGTCAGTGTCCTGAGCATCAATAATATATCGGTTGCGAATTATGTTTCGCCACCTTTAAGCACATATGCCATTGATATGAAGGAACTTTGCCATACTGCAGTTTCCTTGCTGTTGGAGCAGCTGATCGATAAAAGAGTCATCACAAAAAAGGTACTATTGAACGCTTTTCTTATCGAAAGGAAAAGTACCTAGTCTTACAGATAAGGCGCTTTCGAACATCTGAATAGATGGGAGGGAGCGTCTTTTTTTTGCACAAACAAGTAAAATGTTTTACTAAATAATAAGTGAAAGTTTGTTTACTTTTTTTAGTTCGTTTGGTATTATAATTTCAGTAAAGCGATTACATCTAATAGAGGAGTGTTTCGGATATGAAGAAGAAAGCCTTATTTTTATCACTCAGCAGTGTAGTTTTATTATCTTTGGCAGCGTGCGGTCCAGCCGAGAGTAATTCGGATTCCGCTAATGCAACGGATTCGGCTACTGGCCAAGAGGGGAATTTTGAGGGTCAAACCTTGGTCGTGTGGGAAGACATCGACAAATCAGTTGGTATCGAGGAGGCCATCGCCGAGTTTGAAAGTGAATACGGTGTCACTGTGGAAGTGACCGAAAAAGCATATGGAGGTCAATTGGAGGATCTACGCTTGGACGGACCTGCCGGAACGGGACCGGATGTATTCACGATACCAGGAGATCAAGTCGGAACTGCTGTAGTTGAAGGCTTGCTTAAAGAGTTGACAGTAGAAGAGGATGTTCAGAATCTCTATACAGATGTAGCTTTGGAGTCGCAGATGGTTGATGGAAAACTTTACGGATTGCCGAAAGTCGTCGAAACGACCATTCTTTATTACAACAAAGATCTTATTTCTGAAGCGGAAGTGCCTACGAATATCGAAGAATGGTATGAACTTTCGAAAACAGCGACAGCGGATGGACAATACGGATTGCTGGCTTTATGGGATCAGATTTATTATGCGCAAAGCGTAATCGGTGGCTATGACGGCTATATTTTTGCTAAAGATACAGACGGGAAATATGACACAGCCGATATCGGTTTGAATACGGATGGTGCGATCGAAGCGGCTTCCTATATCCAAAAATGGTATGAAGAAGGGTTATTCCCATCCGGTATGATCGGAGAGCAAGCCATCAATGTGTTGGATTCCTTGTTCAGTGAAGGGAAAGCGGCAGCTGTTATTTCGGGGCCATGGAATCTGGAGCCATTTTCCAGTGCCGGCATTGATTATGGTGTCTTGCCTTTGCCGGAATTGCCGAACGGAAATCCTATGAGTGCCTTTGTTGGCGTGAAAAGTTACAACGTGAGCAGCTACTCAAAAAACTCGGAATTGGCAGAGTTATTCATCGAATTTATCACAAATGAAGAAAATTCGCTTCGCCGTTACGAAACAACCAAAGAAGTACCGGCTGTGAAATCTCTGGCTGAAGGGGATGCCTTGGCGGATGATCCTGCAGCCCAAGCAGTCGCACAGCAAAGTCTGCATTCGGAATTGACACCGAATGTGCCTGAGATGAATGAAGTTTGGTCTCCTGCGGATGCGGCACTACAAACCATCGCTACCGGAAAAGCAAAACCGAAGGAAGCATTGGATCAGGCTGTAGAAACGATCAAAAATCAAATCGAAGCGAACCATGGCGGACAATAAGCAATCCGGCACATAAAGAAAATGAGGTGAGAAATATTGAATCATAGTAAAACGGCAGCTGTCCTCTCTCTTACCGGGAGGGGGGCAGTTTTACAATAAACAGTGGCTTAAGGGCCTGCTCTATCTGATTGCGACAGTAAGCTTCGCCTTTGCTTTTGGAGATCTTTTGAATATTGGCTTATGGGGCATCGTCACCTTAGGAGAACAAATCCCGCGCGATAACTCGGTGTTTTTATTGGCTGAGGGCATTTTGGCAATCATCATCCTTTTCTTTGGAGTGACCCTTTACTGGTTGAACATACGGGATGCCTACAAAAATGGCCAAAGAAGAGATCTTCAACTGCCGGTTACCTCGTTAAGAGAGAGTTATCTCAATCTGGTTGAGCAAGGATATCCCTATGTCATCAGCGGTCCGGCAATCCTGTTGCTTATATTTGCGGTCATCTTTCCGATCATGTTCAGTTTTGCGTTGGCTTTCACCAATTATGACCTATACCACAGTCCGCCGGCGCATTTATTTGATTGGGTGGGATTCAAGACCTTCGCGAATATTTTCACTGTCGATATTTGGCGTTCCACCTTCTTTGATGTCTTGGGTTGGACCGTTGTCTGGACCTTGCTGGCTTCAACATTGCAGATCACTATCGGAGTATTTTTGGCTGTAGTGGTGAATCAAAAGGATTTGAAGTTGAAACGCTTCATTCGGACCATGTTCGTTTTGCCCTGGGCAGTGCCCGGGTTTGTGACGATTTTGGTGTTTGCCGGCATGTTCAATGATAGCTTCGGAGCAATCAACAACGATATCTTGGCTTTCTTCAGTATCAGTCCGATCCCTTGGATGACCGATGCGTTGTGGACAAGGGTAGCTCTGATCCTTATTCAAGGCTGGCTGGGTTTTCCTTATATATTCATCGTCACGACCGGCATTCTGCAGTCGATTCCGGAGGATCTTTATGAAGCAGCAGTCATTGATGGGGCGACGTCATGGGATAAATTCATGAACATCACGCTGCCTGTGATACTGACTTCGATGGCACCGACGTTGATTACGCAGTACACCTTCAACTTTAATAACTTCAATATCATCTATTTGTTCAATGGTGGAGGACCAGCGACTCCCGGCTCTACGGCGGGGGGGACGGACATTCTTGTGTCTTGGATCTACAAATTAACGATGCAGTCCAGCCAATATGCTTTGGCTGCGGCGCTCACGATCCTGTTGTCTGTTTTTGTCATCGCGATTGCCATGTGGCAGTTCAGAAAATCCAATTCGTTTAACCAAGAGAGGAGATAAGTATGAAGACGACAAAAAATCGCAGATATGCACGCTTATTCTTTTCCTACCTGATCATTGCATTCTTTGTTGGGATCATTGCCTACCCTCTTTTGTGGACGGTGGGCGCCAGTTTTAATCCTGGGAACAGCCTGATCAGCACAAGTATGTTTCCGGAAAATCCAACACTGGACCATTATCGGGAACTCTTCGCCGGCAAGAAAAGCTTGCCTTATGGGACCTGGTATTTGAATTCCCTTAAGATCAGTCTTTTTACGATGATCGGAACAGTCATCAGTGTGAGTCTGACGGGTTACGCATTCTCGAGATTCCGTTTCAAAGGAAGGAAAAACGGGCTGACGCTGTTTCTGTTGCTGCAGATGATTCCGCAATTTTCGGCCTTAGTCGCGATATTCGTGTTGGCGCAATTGCTGGGGCTCGTCAACAGTCATGTGCTGCTGATCCTGTTGTACATCGGTGGACAGATTCCCATGAATACCTATCTGATGAAGGGCTACATGGATACGATTCCGTATGATCTGGACGAAAGCGCGCGTATTGACGGCGCGAGCCATACAAAAATATTTATCGACATCATTCTGCCGCTGTCCAAACCGATGATCGCGGTGGCGGCCATGAATGGATTTACGGGACCGTTGGGGGATTTCGTCATTTCCTCGACGATATTAAGGAAGACGGAGGCGTATACGTTGCCGATCGGACTCTATAATTTAGTCAATGACGTGATGGGGGCCAGTTACACAACGTTTGCGGCAGGTGCCATTTTGATCAGCTTACCTGTAGCAATCATCTTCATACTGTTGCAAAAGAACTTTGTATCCGGTCTGACCGCAGGCGGTACGAAAGGTTAATCTTATTAAAGGAGTTTTCGACTATGGCAATGAGAAAATACGTCACCAAGAAGAAACAATTTCTTCATGGTGGTGATTACAATCCGGATCAATGGCTGGATCGACCGGATATACTGGCGGAAGATTTGGAATTTATGCGTCTTTCCAAAACAAACACATTTTCCTTAGGGATATTTGCATGGAGCGCTTTGGAACCGCGTGAAGGCGAGTATGATTTTGGTTGGCTGGATGATCTTTTTGAAAAAATCCATAACAATGGCGGCAACATCATTTTGGCCACCCCAAGTGGGGCAAAACCAAGCTGGATGGCAAAAAAATATCCGGAAATCCGCCGGGTCACAAGCAAACGCGAACAGGAACTTCAAGGGCGGCGGCATAACCATTGTTTCACAGCGCCTGTTTATCGTGAAAAGACGGCCCAAATGAACCGGAAATTGGCTGAGCGGTATGGGAAACATCCGGCTTTATTGATGTGGCATGTTTCGAATGAATACGGTGGAGAATGCCATTGCGACTTATGCCAAACTGCATTCCGCGGCTGGCTGAAAGAGAAATACGGAGATGATCTGGAAAAACTGAACCAAGCTTGGTGGACCAGCTTCTGGAGCCATCGTTACCAAGAGTGGGATGAAATCGAATCGCCTTCACCTTTAGGGGAGCATGAGATGCACGGCTTGGTTCTCGATTGGCGACGTTTTGTCACGGACCAGACGATCGCTTTCTACGAAAACGAAGCGAGCCCCTTGCGAGAATTGACGCCTGATGTGCCGATCACGGTCAATTTTATGGCGGACACCGACGAGCTGATTCCATTCCAAGCATTGGATTACAGCAAATTCGCTGAACATGTCGATGTCATCAGCTGGGATGCCTACCCGGCTTGGCATAAAGAAGGCGTCACGACAGCGGATTTGGCGATGCGGGTCGGGTTTGTCGATGATTTGTATCGGTCGTTGAAACAACAACCCTTCCTCTTGATGGAATCAACCCCTAGCGGCGTCAATTGGCATGGTGTGAATAAAACAAAACGCCCCGGCATGCATCTCTTGTCATCCATGCAGATGCTTGCGCACGGATCGGACAGCATTCTGTATTTCCAATGGCGAAAATCACGCGGGTCATCAGAAAAATTACATGGTGCGGTAGTGGATCATGACCGTGATCCAAACAATCGTGTCTTCCAGGATGTGACGGAGGTAGGGAACGTGCTGGAACGACTCCAACCTGTTGCCGGCAGCTTCCGTGAGGCAGAAGTGGCTGTCCTTTATGATTGGGACAATCATTGGGCTCTTCAGGAAATTCAGGGCTTCAGCAAGGAAACGTTGCGTTATCCGCAAACGGCGCAAGAACATTACCGCTATTTCTGGGAACAGGATATTCCTGTGGATGTGATCACCGAGAAACAAGATTTTTCGAACTATAAAGTGCTGGTTGCGCCGATGCTGTATATGTTGCCGATAGCCATGCAGGAGCGCTTGAAAGCCTTCGTGGCCGCAGGTGGAACGCTGGTGACCACCTACATCACAGGTATTGTGGATGAAAATGATTTGACTTATTTAGGCGGCTGGCCGGAGATCATGCAGGAAATCTGCGGAGTAAAATTGGGAGAAACGGATACTCTTTATCCATCCGATAGCAATCGGATAACCTATGCCGGGCAGACTTTTGAAGTCAAAGATTACGCTGCTTTGCTTAAGGTAACGGATGGCGAAGTGCTTGCGACCTATCAGGATGATTTTTATAAGGATACGCCAGCTGTGACGAGACATAGCTTTGGAAAAGGCCGAACCTACGTGATAGGTGCCCGCACGGAACAAGCGTTTCATGAAATGCTTTACAGAGAAATTACCGAAGAAGCAGGAATCGGGGCACCTTTCGCTATTGAACATGAGAAGGGCGTTTCTGTACAAGTACGGACTGCGGATGAGGAAGCATATGTATTTGTGATGAACTTTACGGAAGAAGAACAGACGATCCTTTTGCCCTTCGAACTCGAAGACATGCTTACGCAGCGGAAAGAAGACGGACAAGTCAGATTGGAAAAGTATGCTGTAAGAGTATATGTTCATAAGGGGATATAAATTGAAAGAGGCTGGGATGCGTTGATCCCAGCCTCTTTCAATTTTCTGTCAGGAAGACTTAAGCCTTCTTTTGCTTGTGACTTGCTTATTGTCAGGCCTGTACTTCAAACTTATAGATCGTTTCAGCCGAATAAACTTCACCCGGTCGGAGTACAATATCGCCGAAGCCTTCTTGATTGATGGCATCAGGCAATGCCTGCGTTTCCAAGGTGATGCCAGCGTACTGGATGACCGGACTGCCGGCAATCGTGTACTTATCGATAGCGCCGTTGTGCATAAAGATCACGACACAATCCTGATCCGTATACATTTTGACGCTTCGACCGGATTCTGCATCGCTCAGGACCGCATCAGGCTTTCCAGTATCGTGCTGCAGCAGGAAAGGGTGATCGAAACCGGCAACTTTTTGGGTCTGTGGGTGGCTCTGTTCAGCGGCAATCGCAAGTTTTCCTCCGTCGCGGAAATCAAAAGGGGTCCCTTCCGCCGGCAGCAACGCCCCGGTAGGAAGATTTCCGTCGCCCAATTCGGCAAAAACCGCGCTGTTCAGTTGCAGCTCGTGCTGCAGAATCGGCTTGTTGATGTCTCCGCTCAGGTTGAAATAGACATGGTTGGTCGGGTTGAACAAAGTTGGTTGATCCGTCGTTGCCCGATAATCAATTTTCCATTCGTTCTCAACAGTAAGCGTATAGCTGACCGTTACCGAAAGTGTCCCGGGATAGCCATTGGCGCCGTCCGCATCGGTAGTCGTGAAATGGATGCTGGCTTCATCAGCGGAAGCCTCGATTTCCGCATCCCAAACATGCGTGTCCAATCCGGCGGGGCCACCATGGAGTTGATTTTCTTCCTCGTTCACAATCAATTGATGCCTTTTTCCATCCAAATCGAATGATCCCTTTGCGATGCGTCCGGCAATCCGGCCGATTGTGGCTCCGTAATACGGGCGATGCGTCACGTAATCGTCCAATGAATCCATCGCCAAAATCACATTCTCACTCTTTCCGTTTTTGTCCGGCATCATCAGTTCCGTGATGGTGGCGCCATAGGTCATTGCTGTAAGGGAGATGCCGTTGGGATTCGTCAAGGTATAGGCAACGACATCTTTTCCGTGAGCTTGGCCGAGTATTGTTTCAGATACTTTCATTATTTTTCCACTCTCCTAGTTGCGTAGTTGCAGATAGATCAGTCAATCTGCTATTTTTTTAAAGTATATTATCGTCTCCTTTTCATTGTAAGCGTTTAAATTTCGTAAAGCAACAAAAAAAGTAAAAAAAAATTCAAATTAAGTAAATATTTACTGAAGGCGTTTGCGCCATCAGGGAAATGTTGAAATTCAGAGGAAAATGCCAGAAAAACGTGATTCCGCCAACTGAAAGCGTTATAATAGGAAAAGGTGCGAGCGTGCTCTTTCAGGACAAATCGGATGGATATCAAATGTACTCCGATGATGGCGACGCACACGAAAACTAACTAATTGGAGTGAGAAATTTATGCTAGTAGGTGGAATTGAAGCAGGCGGAACAAAATTTGTGTGCGCCGTCGGAAACGAAAATAATGAGTTATTGGAACGGGTTGCATTCCCGACGACTACGCCGGAAGAAACATTGGCGCAGGTATTTGCTTTTTTTGATCGTTTTGACTTAGCTGCAATCGGAATCGGTTCCTTCGGGCCGATTGACGTCAATAAAGACTCGGAAACATATGGATATATTCTTTCTACACCAAAGTTGGCGTGGAAGGATTTTGATTTTCTTGGCGCTATGAAGGAGCGTTATGCAGTTCCGATGGGGTGGACGACGGATGTGAATGCCGCTGCCTTGGGTGAATCCGCGTTAGGTGCCGCTAAAGGATTAAAGAACATGATGTATATCACGATCGGTACGGGCGTGGGCGCCGGTGCGATCGTGGACGGAAAAATTTTGGAAGGCATCGGTCACCCGGAAATGGGTCACATACTGGTGCGTCCGCACGAGGCTGACCATTATGCCGGGTTCTGTCCATATCATGGAAATTGCCTGGAAGGCATGGCAGCTGGTCCTTCAATCGACGGACGACTAGGTAAAGCCGGCAAAGATGTTGCGCCTACCGATGCGGTCTGGGATTACATCGCTTATTACATAGGTCAAGCTTTGGAAGCCTACACGGTTATCCTGCGTCCGGAGCGCATTGTCTTGGGCGGGGGTGTCATGAAAGTGCCGGGGATGCTTGATAACATCAAGGCTAAATTTACGACGCTGCTTGCCGATTATGTGCCGGTTCCGGCAGTCGATGATTACTTGGTGACGCCAGGATTGATCGATGATGCCGGCATCACCGGGGCGCTCATTTTGGCGAATGAGATGAAAGGGTAAACGATAACCGATCAGACCGAAAAAAGGGAGAGTGTATTGGATGAAAATCAAATGGGCAATACTTGGAACAGGGACTATCGCAACGGAGTTCGCTTCCCATTTTCAAGCGGACAATGCGGAATTGATCGCGGTAGCCTCCCGATCCAAAGAAAAGGCACAAGGATTTGCCGAACAGTATGGTATTCCCGCTTATTATGACGATTATATGGAACTGCTGGCGGATGAGGCGGTAGACGCTATTTACATCGCCTTGCCGCACAGCCATCATCATCAATGGATCAAGGCCAGTCTGGAAGCCGGCAAGCATGTCCTTTGCGAGAAAGTCATCACAGTCAACAAAATCCAGTTGGATGAACTTGTCCAGTTGGCTGAAGAAAAGGGGCTCTATTTAGCCGAGGCCATGACCATTTACCATATGCCGCTTTACCGCAAGCTAAAGGAATGGATTGCAGAGCAAGACTTAGGACCATTGAAGATGATCCAAGCCTCTTTCGGAAGCTTCAAGGACACGGATCCATCTGTTTATTATTTCAATAAAGAATTAGCGGGTGGCGCGTTATTCGATATCGGGACATATGCCTTGTCATTTGTCCGTAATTTCATGACCAGCAAACCGACTGAAATCATGACGATGGGCAATTTGCACGAATCTGGTGTGGATGAATCCTCAGCAATCCTTCTGCGGAATGCTGAAGCAGAACTTGCGACGGTATCCTTGACTTTCCGGGCGAAAATGCCGAAACAAGGGGTAGTCGCCTATGAAAAGGGATTTTTAACGATTATGGATTATCCGAGGTCGACAAAAGCTATCTTCACTTCTTATGATGGAAAAGTAAGCATCATTGAAGCTGGGGATTCTGCGCAAGCCTTGAACTATGAAGTGGCTGATTTCAGCGAACGCATCCTTAATGGAGCAAAAAATGAAACGCTCACTTACACCGTGGACGTTCTGGAAATCATGGATAAGGTCCGCAAAGACTGGGGTCTAGTCTATCCATTTGAGTAACTAACAGAAACAGGCTGTCTCTCAAAAAAGAGGCAGCCTGTTTGGTGCGTGTGCTGACCGGAGGCGTGCGTGTAATCGCGTTGTTTCCCAGCTTCGGTTAAGGTTTGCTTCGCCGGAGTAGGCGCGAGATGGGGGGATGCGTACCTCCGACGAGCCCTCGTTCGTCGGAGGACAGCTTGCGTCCGCATGCTCAGCTCCGGCAAACATTATCTCACAGGAGGAAGATGAATACCGAAGAGCGCAACTCCGTCGAGAAGGGCGCTCACCGGAGGAGAGCACCAGCTCCCGTTAAGGTTTGCTTCGCCGGAGCAGAAAAGGATAGATAGCCTTATTTAATGCACGCTCAGCTGTTGAGCCGGCTTCATTTTTCTTAGCTGTTTTTCGGGCCGGGTGTGGAGGCGATCAGTTCCATATTGCTGCCGGACAGTGTCCAAGCGGAAACGGTCGCAGGCAGGATAAAGTGGTCGCCCTTGTGCAACGGATAGATTTTTCCGGCGACAGTCAGACTGCCGCTGCCTTCGATGACGCTTCCCAAGGTGTAGGGAGCAGTTTTCTTGAAGGCCAGTTCAGAAAGGATGTTCCACTTGTAGACAGTGAAATAGTCGCTTTCGATGAAAGTCGTCACGGTGTTGCCGTCGACTGTGCTGGTTTCGAAGTGGTTCGCAGGATCCTTGTGCGGAATCATCGACACATCGATGGATTGTTGGATATGCAGGTCGCGTGTGTTGCCTTGATCGTCCTTGCGGTCGAAGTCGTAGACGCGGTATGTCGTGTTGCTGCTCTGTTGCGTCTCCAGAATCGTGATGCCGCCGCCGATGGCATGGATGGTGCCGCTCGGAACGAAGAAGAAGTCGCCTTTCTTCACTTTGACGTGGCGCAGCAGCCCCTCCCAGTCGCCTGCAGCGACCATTTCCGAGAACTGCTCTTTTGTTTGGGCATTGTGTCCGTAGATGATTTCGGCGTCGTCATCGGCATCGATGATGTACCAGCATTCGGTTTTCCCGAGCTCACCTTCATGCTTCAGTCCATAGGCATCATCCGGATGCACTTGGACGGACAGGGCTTCGGCGGCGTCGATGATTTTGGTCAGCAACGGGAAGACGGGCGAAGTCGGATTTTCGAACAGCTCAGGATGCTCCGCATAAAGGACATCCAAGCGGGTGCCGGCGTAGGTGCCGTTTTCCACCGCGCCAGTGCCGTCGGGATGGGCGCTGATGGCCCAGCATTCCCCGGTATGGTCACTGGGGATGTCGTACCCGTAGATATCGCGCAGCTTGGTGCCGCCCCAGATTTTTTCTTGCAGGACAGGTTGGATGAACAATGGCTCTTGCATGTTTTTCCTCCTAATATTTTTATTTGTTATTGTTTAATAATATCCGTGATGGTGTAGGAACGTGTATCGAAGCGACTGCGAGCAGTGGAGTACTCGAAGGGAGTCCCATTCGTCAGATAAACGACTTGTTCCACTTCAAGAATCGGCGTATGCTGATCGCATGCCAATTCTTGCCAATCCAGTTCATTAGAACGATCAGCGTGGATCTTTCGGTAAGCGCCACCGATTTTTAGTCCTAAGGTATCGCGGATATGGTCATAGATGGAATGGTGGATAATATCTTCAGTCAAGTCCTTGACCAATCCGGCTACAAAGTAAGTATCTTCCAGTATATAAGGTTTGTCGTCAATAATCCTCAGGCGTTGCAGGTGGTAGACAGGCTGATTGTCCTCCAACATCAACAAGGATTGGATATTCTCGGAAGGGAACAGGATATCGAAGAGGATGATTTTGCTCTTCACCGTTTTATTCGGAAACTGTTTGGATAAGCCGGCATATTCATCCGCTTTGGAATCTCCGCTATTCCAGAGGGCGCTCTTGATGACAAAAGTTCCGACACCCCGTTTGCGGAAAATCAGGCCCTCCATTGCAATCATATCGATGGCTTTCTTTAAGGTCATCCGGCTGACGCCGAATTCTTCCGCCAAAGCAATCTGGTCCGGGAGCATTTCACCTTCCGCATATTCCCCATCGGCGATGCGGCGCCGCAGCTCATCCGCGATTTCTTCATATTTTTTCATTACAGTCGCTCCTTCCGGGAATTAAACGATTTTGATTCCCATTATACCGTAATGGCTAGACTTGAAACAAGCTAAGCTCTATATTTAGCTGATTAAGGAAAGACAAAGGCCCGAAGCATACTGCCTCGGGCCTTCAATTTAGATAAACCGATTATGCAGCTTCTTCGACAGTAAGGGCCAAATTCGCTTTATCGACAACCTTCAGGAATGGATACCACATCACACCGACGATTACGAAGTCGATCAGTTGCAGCACGCCGCCCATAACGGAGTTGGTGGCCATCATACCGCTGAAGAACAACGGAACAGTCCACGGAACCGTTACACCAGTTGGAGTAGGGAACAAACCGGATGCCATTGATAAGTAGTTTACGGTCGTTACGATTAAAGGTGTCAAAATCCAAGGGATAGCGATGGATGCGTTCAATACAATCGGTAATCCGAAGATGACAGGTTCGTTAACGTTGAACAAGCCAGGTCCGATCGCCAAACGACCGATATCCTTCATTTGACGGCTCTTCATGACGAATGCCATCAAGATGACTACCATCAACGTCATACCGGAACCACCCAGACCGACTGTGAATGTTTCCATGAATGGCTTTGTGATGATGTGCGGCAGTGCTTCACCAGCTTTAAAAGCATCCAAGTTTTCCAAAGCCAAGGTGTTCCAGATCGGATCCATGACGGAGTTGACGATGATTTGGCCATGTAAGCCGAAGAACCAAAGGATTTGCACGAAGAACAGGGAAACCAAAGTAGCAGGCAAGCTGCTTCCCAATCCGACAAGCGGTTTTTGGATGACTGTGTAGATGACATCATGCAAGTTTGTTGTAAAAACGCCAGAAACCAATGCATTAAGCATCAGGAAAATGGTAAGTGTAGAAATTGCCGGAATCAGGGCACCGAATGAGCGGGCAACAGCATCAGGAACACCTTCAGGCATTTTGATGACGATTCCTTTTTTGGTGATTCGCACATAAATCTCAGCTGCGATGAAGGCAGCCAACATGCCGATGAACATTCCTTTAGCGCCTAGGCGATCCAAGGAAAGGGCGCCGCTGACTTCAGCACCGTCTGCTGTTGTAAAGTTGAAGGGTGTCAAAATCAAGTAAGAAGATAATGAAACAGCTCCTCCGAAGATGCCATCTTCATCATAAGAACGGGTCAGGTAATACCCGATACCGAACGTGATGAAAATCGTCATGATGGACATAGTCGCGTTTTGCCCGTTTCCGAACAGACCGCCCAAAGTCCCTTTCAGATCATCGCTCCAGAACGGCAGGTTGTTCAATACAACGACGATTGAACCGAACATCGTCAGTGGGAAAGAAAGCATAAAAGCGTCACGCAATACTGCTAAGTATCTGTTTGAGCCGAGCTTGCCGGCAAGGGGAGTCAATTTTTCGGCTAAATTATCAATAAAATTATTCATTGGTCATTTTCCTCTCTTAGAAAACTTATGCGTCAAAACCATTTTTGTCTGAAACCTGTTTAAACCAGTAACCACTTTTCTTGATTGTGCGTTTTCCTTCTTCCGCCAGATCGACCGCAATGAAGCCGTAGCGGTTTTTGTAGGCGTTTGTCCAGGACCAGTTATCCATGCACGTCCACATATGGTAACCTTTCACGTTGCAACCCTCCTGCAACGCTTGATGGACATATTTCAGATGATCTTGGACAAATTCGATACGGTAATCATCTTCGATCATGCCATCCGCGTTGATGAAGCGCTCTTCGCCTTCCACACCCATCCCGTTTTCGGAAATGTAGCAGGGCAGGTTTCCGTAGTTGTCACGGACGTTGATCAGGCAATCATAAATGCCTTTTTCGTAGATTTCCCAGCCACGGTATGGATTCATTTTGCGTTCCGGCCAGATGTAATTGTCGAAGTAATCATCCGGCATCGGGTTGTCGGACAAGCGTTCCGTGCTTTCTTTTTTCATGATGCGTCTTGGCTGATAGTAATTGATCCCCAGAATGTCGATGGTATTATGTTTGATGAGTTCTAATTCCGATTGCGTATATTCCGGTAGGTAATCCAATTCCTTCAGCAGCGAAACCAAATCTTCGGGGAAGGTGCCTTTGATGGCAGGGTCCAAGAAGGAACGGTTGAAGAAGGCATCAGCGAGACGGGCTGCCTTGACGTCTTCAGGATCATTCTCATTGCGCGGGTAACTAGGCGTCAGATTGAGGATGATGCCGATTTGCCCGTCAAGGTTCATTTCATGATAAATTTTGATGGCTTTTGCGCTTGACAACGTTTCGTGATAAGCGACTTGAGCGGCTTTTTTCATATCCACGACACTAGGGTAGTGGAATTGGTAGAGATAGCCGCCTTCGACCGGAACAATCGGTTCATTGTGGGTGAACCATTTTTTTACGCGGTCGCCGAACAGTTCGAAGCAGATGCGCGCGTAATCCGCATAGGCATCCACGACTTCTTTGCTTTCCCAGCCTCCTTTCTGTTGTAATGACAACGGCATATCAAAGTGATAAAGATTCATGAAAGGTTCGATGCCGTTGGCCAATAGCTCGTCGATGTAGCTATTGTAAAACGCCACCGCCTCAGGATTCACTGCGCCGATCCCATCCGGAATCAGACGGCTCCATTGAATGGAGGTTCGGTACGTAGTGTGTCCCGTTTTTTTCATGAGTGCTATATCTTCTTTGTAGCGATTGTATACGTAGGATGTGTCTTCAGGACCGACTTGATTGAAGAACAGCTCTGGGTTCTGTTTGTACCAATGATCCCAGATGCTGTCTCCTTTGCCGTCTCCGGCAACCGTGCCCTCTGTCTGCGGTCCGCTTGCTGCCGAGCCCCACCAAAAACCTGCAGGAAATTCGTATTTCATCTAAACAACTCCATTTCTATGTCTATACATAACTTCAAAAAGAATTATACAAAACAAAAAAAGAAAATGCAATCGATTTCAAAGAAAAATATATATTTTTATTATTTCTCAATTATTTCCGCTTTTTAGCGAGAATTCGCAACGAAATTATGGTATAAAAAGAACAAACAGGTTTGGAGGCGATAGGTGATGAAAATTGGAGTCATCGGGTTAGGTAACATTGCACAAAAGGCGTATCTCCCGGTCATGGTCGAGATGCAGGATGAGGTGGAATGGCATCTGTGCTCGCGAAACAGAGAGAAGCTGGAAGCCGTAGGAAAAAAATTTGGCTTCCAGCATTTGTATACCTCGATCGAGGAATGGTTGGACAGCGGAATCGAGGCTGCCTTTGTGCACGTAGCTACCGTTGCCCATGCGGAAATCATCCGCAAGTTGCTGGAGCGCGGCATTTCGGTCTATGTGGACAAGCCCATCAGTGATGATCTGGAAGAAACAAAGCAATTGATTGAGTTGGCGGACGCTAAGGGCTTGCTCCTTACAGCTGGCTTCAACCGCCGTTTTGCTCCGATGGTGGAACGGTTGAAAGGGATTCCTGACAAAAAGATGATCCTTATTCAGAAGGATCGCGTGAAGAACGTGGAACCCGTCCGCTTCGCTGTCTACGATTTGTTCATCCATATCGCGGATACCGCTTTGTATTTGTTGGATGATGAGGTGGTTTCGTTGCAATCACATCTGGTCGAAAACGAAGGGGAGTTGAAACGGCTATGGCTGATGCTCGAAACGAAAAGCACCACTTGTTTCGTTTCGATGAACTATGAAGCGGGAGCCAATCAGGAAGTCATGGAAGTCCAAAGTCCTGAGGGGATTGCGCGCGTCCTGAATTTGACCGATATGACCATCGAACAAAAAAATGGCAAGCAGCAAGTTGCTTTCGGCGATTGGGAAGGGACGCTCCGCAAGAGAGGATTCGCACCGTTGATCGCTTCGTTTGTCGCGGGAGTCAAAGAACATACAAACCCCGTCTCCACAGAATCAAGCTATCTGAGCCACTCGCTGTGCGAGAAAATTCTCGCCGACAATGGATTCGGAAACAAGCCAAATGAATAGATTTGGTATTTTGTAGGTACAATTCACGCGTATTTTGTTAATTTGTTCGTACAAATCTGGTATAATGTAAATCAGCAAGGCATAGGATCATCAAATGGAGGTGAAGGATGACAAAAGATATGACTGCCGGCAGTCCTCTGAAGCTGCTCGTGCTGTTCTCGGTTCCGATGCTGATAGGGAACATATTCCAACAAGTATATAGCTTAGCGGACACAATCATCATCGGCAGGACATTGGGGGTGGACGGACTGGCGGCCATCGGTTCGGTAGGTGGGGTGCTCTTCTTTATCCATGGATTCGGAGTCGGGGTCACTTCGGGTTTAGGGATCGTCATAGCGCAGCGTTTTGGCACGAAAAATGAGGAGCGGATACGGAAGAGCATCACAGTAAGCGTCTGGATAACACTCATCATGACTGTCCTCATAACCCTCCTGAGTGTTTTTTTCGCTGAAGATATCCTGTTGTACATGGATACGCCGGCCGAAATAAGCCAGGAAGCCGAAGCCTACTTTTTGGTTTTGATGTGGGGTTCGGTGGCGATCATGGTATTCAATTTGCTGAGCAACATCCTGCGTTCGCTGGGTGACAGCAAGCTGCCACTGATCATCCTGGTGATTTCTTCCATATTGAATGTGGCATTGGATTATGTGTTCATTGTCGGGTTTTCTATGGGGGTCGCAGGAGCGGCGCTGGCGACTGTTGCGTCGCAATTGTTCGCCAGTTTTCTCTGTTTCGTATACATAAGGAAGAAAATGGCGATTCTGTGTTTCTCCAGAGAAGATTGGCACATGCAGCCTACGGACTTCTCGTTGCCGTTGAAAATTTCGCTCCCTATCGGTCTGCAAGCCTCCATCATTTCGATCGGGTTGATTGTATTGCAGAAAAGTCTGAATGGATTTGGCCCGGAAGCGGTCGGTGGATATGCCATCGCCCAAAAATTGGACATCATGGCGACGCTGCCGATAGCTTCCATCGGTATCGCTATGGCCACTTTCGCAGCCCAAAACTACGGGGCCGGATTGTATTCTCGGATTTGGGCAGGCGCGCGCATCAGTTTGCTGCTGTCTTTTGTCTACAGCATCCTGTTGGGAGGAGCGCTTTTGTTCTTCGGGACGGATCTCATCCGGCTGTTGTTCAATCAGAATGATCCGGCCGTATTGGCGTATGCGCATACGTATTTTGTTGCCACGGCCAGCTTCTATCTTGTATTGACGACGTTGATCATCTTGCGGTATACGCTGCAAGGGGTTGGGGACAACGCTGCGCCTACCTTTGGGGGTGTGATGGAGATGGTCGCACGCATCCTCGTTCCGTTGGGATTTTCCGGTCTGCTAGGCTACCAGGCTGTCGCCTTTGCCAATCCCATTGCTTGGGTGGGGGCTGCCGTTCCTATGATGTACGCTTATCGTCAGTTGAAAAGAAAATTGACTTTATTGGAAGAGAACAGATGCAAGGAAGCCGACGGTGAGCGATTGGTTGAATTGTCGGATTGATAATCCATTATTGCTGCATATCTAAGTTAATAAACCGATATAAACCGATTCGGAATATGTTATAATAAGATTAAATCATGATTGTAAAAGTTGGTTGAGGAGTTCAATACTAGATTCACTATCTTGAGGAGGAAAAAAATGTTTGATCAAATTGATGAGTTAGCAGTTAATGCAGTACGTACACTTAGCATAGACGCCGTACAGAAGGCCAATTCAGGGCATCCTGGTTTGCCGATGGGAGCCGCTCCGATGGCCTACGCGCTTTGGACAAAACATTTGAAAGTCAACCCTAAGAACAGTTTGTGGGCAGACCGTGACCGTTTCGTATTATCGGCTGGACATGGGTCATCCATGTTGTACAGCTTGTTGCACTTATCCGGATTCAATGTGAGCCTGGACGACGTGAAGAACTTCCGCCAATTCGGCAGCAAGACACCTGGACACCCGGAAGTGCATGACACGGACGGCGTGGAAGCAACAACTGGTCCTTTGGGCCAAGGGATCGCCAATGCGGTCGGTTTCGCAATGGCGGAAGCGCACTTGGCTGCTACCTACAACAAAGAAAACTTCCCTGTTGTGGATCACTACACTTATTTCCTGAACGGCGACGGCGATCTGATGGAAGGCATCTCCCATGAAGCAGCCAGCTTGGCTGGCCACCTGAAATTGGGCAAACTGATCGGTTTGTATGACTCCAACGATATCTCCTTGGATGGACCGACTTCGAAATCATTCACTGAAGATGTAGCTGCCCGTTTTGAAGCCTACGGTTGGCAACATATCCTGGTGAAGGACGGCAATGATCTGGAAGCCATCTCCAAAGCCATCGAAGAAGCGAAAGCTGAAACCGAAAAACCAACTTTGATCGAAATCAAAACCATCATCGGCTTTGGTGCTCCTGACGCTGGAACGCATAAAGTGCATGGCGCTCCCCTTGGAGCGGAAGGCGTTTCCTTCGCTAAAGCGGCTTACGGCTGTGCGGACGAAGCTTTCTGCGTACCGGCTGAAGTGACAACCCGTTTCGACGAAACAATGGTTGCAGAAGGCCAAAAAGCGGAAGCGGCATGGACAACGATGTTCAACGACTACAAAGCAGCTTATCCGGAATTGGCGCAACAATTCGAAGCTGCCATCGACGGTAAATTACCTGAAGGCTGGCAAAACAAACTGCCGACTTATGAAGTGGGCAGCGCAGCAAAAGCAAGCCGTGTGACCAGTGCTGAATCCATCCAAGCATTGGGTGAAGCTGTACCTTATTTCTGGGGCGGTTCTGCGGACTTATCTTCTTCAAACAACACAATGATCAAATCGGCAAGCGATTTTGAGCCGGGCAACTATGCCGGCCGCAATATCTGGTACGGTGTGCGCGAATTCGCGATGGCCGCTATCATGAACGGTATCGTTCTGCATGGCGGAACCAGAACGTATGTAGGAACATTCTTCGTCTTCACTGACTACTTGCGCCCAGCAATGCGTTTGGCTGCCATCTCGCACTTGCCTGGCACGTACGTGATGACGCATGACTCAATCGCGGTCGGCGAAGACGGCCCGACGCATGAGCCAGTGGAACACTTGTCCAGCTACCGTGGCATGCCGAACTTGACGGTTCTGCGTCCGGCCGACGGCAACGAAGTCAGTGCTGCTTGGGAAATCGCCGTGTCTTCAGCGGACAAACCAACGATGTTGGTGCTGACGCGCCAAAACTTGCCTGTTTTGGAAGGCACAAAAGAAATGGCCCGCGAAGGCGTGAAGAAGGGGGCATATGTGCTTTCTCCGCAACAAGGCGAAACACCTGCCGGCATTCTGATCGCAACCGGTTCGGAAGTGAGCATGGCTGTGGAAGCGCAGCAACAATTGCGTGAAGCTGGAGTGGACGTCTCTGTTGTCTCCATGCCGAGTTTCGATCTGTTCGAAGCCCAGGATGCTGCCTACAAAGAGCAAGTCTTGCCTGGTGCAGTCCGCAACCGTATGTCCATCGAGATGGGCGCTACCTTCGGTTGGGAACGTTATGTCGGCCTGGATGGCCTTGCTTACGGCATCGATACTTACGGCGCAAGCGGCAATGGCAACGTCGTAATGGCGGAATATGGCTTCACTACTGAAAAAGTGGTTGCAGCCTATCAAGCAAAATTCACAAAATAAACTTCCTAACAGATGAACAAAAAAGCATGGGCTGTCTCGAAATTGAGGCAGCCCACGCTTTTTTTGTCCTTGTCCAGAGTTTTTGCATCGGAAATGCCGTTTGATCAGATCAAACGCATCAGGATGAAAATGATCCCTGACCTCCGGTAAACAAAGGCCTTACCGGAGGTCGGACAACATTTCGGGGTGCGTTCTCCGATAAGCGGGGACTCGACGGGGTTGCGGCCTGAAGTTACCGTTGTGCTCCGGCGAGCGCGGCTTCGCCGGAGCAGAGGCTTTCCTTCGATTGCCGGTATGCATCTCCGTCAATCGAAGGAAAGCCAAAAAAGCTGCGGTCCACTCGAAAGGAGTGGGCTGCAGTTTTCTGGTGCTTATCAGGAATAGTAGGCTTTGAAGTTGATGTCCTGGTCATGATTCCCGAATTTTTTGCCGAACAGGGTTACGCCTCCGACATTTTCAGCATC
This sequence comes from Trichococcus sp. ES5, assembly GCF_900067165.1. NCBI lineage: Bacteria > Bacillati > Bacillota > Bacilli > Lactobacillales > Carnobacteriaceae > Trichococcus > Trichococcus sp. ES5. The sequence goes on along the minus strand of NZ_FJND01000011.1, from coordinate 39,802 downwards.
GGGCTTCACTTCGATGCGGATTTCCCATGTTTCGGCTGTCTTATTCAGATCCGATATGCTGACTTGGGAAAGCGGGTCTCCGTCCATGTAAGTGCCGTGGTGGCTTACCCTGAGTGTCTTCAATAAACCGTATTGGTTCAAATTCGAGGGCCACCAAGATGGATTCAGCTTTCCGCGCGTATCCGCGAAGTCGCCTGGGCTCGTCCATGTGCCCAACTCTGTTCCGTTCAAGGTGAATGTGATATCGGACGGCCAAACATCATTCGAAAAAGGGAATTCGGAACTGATTTCCATGCTGATGTCAATCTGCTCCAGTGTGTCATCAGGCGTCAGGAAGTTGGGAGTTTTGTATTCCACATAGCCTGCAGTGAACCAAAGGATGCTGGCGTCCATTCGCCCAGAGTCCATGAAGTATTTCGGTTCATCCACCTGACCGATGAAATCTTTGGAATCAGCCAAGCCGCATGTCGGTGTGACATGATAATCCGTGTAGTGGCCGATTGGAATGGCGGTATCGAAGGTTTCGAAGGAGTGGTAGATTTTCTTCGGAAAATGGATGTCGATATGATCGACTTTCAGGATGGATACTTTTTGGAGACCGGATATGCCAGGAATCCTTTCCGTTTTGATGATACCAACGGCTTCGAGTTTTTTGATGTGCTTTGAAATGATGGCGCTGCTTAGATTCAGTTCAAGCGCGAGATCTTTCACATTCATTTTTTGTTTGGATAATAATTGGATTATCTTTAAGCGTATATCGCTGGCCAATGCCTCGTATACAGCCAAAGATGATTCGGATATGTCCAATTGCATAAGCTCACCTCATTTTTCATTTCTGTTAATGATATTGTTCATCACTGTATGTGATAAATATAAAAGTTTATCACTTGTCTGTCAATAGGTTGGCTTACATTACTATTTGAGTTAACCAAAAAAAGATATATTTCACACAGTTTTATGAAAATGCTGAGTTAAAAGAGCGTGATAACTGTATTTATGGGCATGGTTAACAAATGTGTTGATTAAACTTGAGATATATTTGCTAAAAAGGAGTAATTTGTGTTGACAACGTTTGCATAGTTCGATATTATTACCTCATAAGTTAATTTTATTAATCTTAGTAAACTAAAATGTTAACTAAGTTAGTAAGGAGGACAAATGGAAGCGAAATTATCGGTCAACAGGCAGAATACCATCAGCAAAATAGATAAGCGTTTGTATGGTTCGTTCATAGAACACTTGGGAAGGGCTGTATATGACGGCATTTACGAACCGGAACACAAAAATGTCGATGCAGAAGGCTTTCGGACAGATGTAAAAGAGGTAGTGGCCGAACTGAATGTACCGCTTATACGGTATCCTGGAGGCAATTTTGTATCGGGGTACAAGTGGGAAGACGGAATCGGGCCAAAAGAGACGCGTCCGAAGAAGTTGGACTTGGCGTGGCGATCATTGGAGACGAATCAGGTAGGCATCCACGAATTCGCGAAATGGGCAAAAGAAGTCAATGCGGAAGTGAATATGGCAGTCAATCTGGGCACGCGTGGCATCCAGGAAGCTGTGGAATGTTTGGAATATTGCAATTTTGAAGGCGGGACCCATTGGAGCGACCTGCGCAAGCTGAACGGATCAGCGGAACCTTTCGGAATCAAGACCTGGTCGCTCGGCAATGAAATGGATGGGCCTTGGCAGATCGGCCATAAGACCGCGGAAGAATACGGACGCTTGGCGGCAGAGACCGCTAAGGCGATGAAGCTGGTCGATGACAGCATCGAATTGGTCGTTTGTGGAAGTTCGACCAGCAAAATGCCGACTTTCGGTGACTGGGAACGGATTGTCTTGGAACATACCTATGATTATGTCGACTATCTTTCCTTGCATTGCTATTATGGAAATAAGGAAAATGACATAGGCAATTATCTGGCACAATCATTGGATATGGATCGCTTCATCAAGACAGTCGTTTCCATCTGTGATTTCGTGAAGGTCAAAAAAGGCAGCGACAAACAAATCAATCTGTCGTTCGACGAGTGGAACGTATGGTATCACTCAAATGATCAGGATAAGGAATTGGAACCATGGCAAGTCGCTCCGCCACTGTTGGAGGATATCTATAATTTCGAGGATGCCTTAATGGTAGGCTGCTTGCTGATCACATTGTTGAAAAACGCCGATCGCGTCAAGATTGCTTGCCTAGCACAATTGGTTAATGTCATCGCACCGATCATGACCGAAAAGAACGGAGACACCTGGAAACAAACCATCTTCTATCCCTTTATGCAAGTATCCAATTATGGAAGAGGCGTGGTGCTGACTCCGCATGTCGAGTCGGAAACATACGGTTCGAAGGATTTTGCTGAAGTGCCTTATATCGAAACGATTGCGGTACACAACGATGAAACGGATGAACTGGTTGTCTTTGCGGTAAACCGATCGGAAGATACGGACATCGCCTTTACCTTCGAAGAAGAAGGGTTCGAGTTGGAGAGCGTCTCCGAAGCGACCGAGCTGGCTGGATATGATAAAAAGGATACAAATGCAACAGATCATGATTTGGTCAAACTGAAAGAAAAGTCGGATGTGGTATTCAATGATGGCAGGTTGTCCACTATTTTGAAACCGTTATCTTGGAATGTCATCAGAATAAAAACAAAATAAAATGGAGGCATAAAAAATAAAAAATGCAAATAGAAAGTTTTTATCAGCAGCGACGTTAGCAGGCATCACCTTATTGGCAGGTTGCGGGAATGCGAACACAATCACCTTCTGGAACTCTTTGACCGGTGACGATTGAAGGAATTCTATCGTTGGATGGGAAGCTGGATGAAGGGCATTATGCCATCAAGGATGCGTGAAAATTCGATCGATCGGACAGGTGCCGGTCAAATCATAGCGAGTAAGGAGGTATTCGAGAGCGAAGAATACCAACAGTATCCGCAATCATTCTTCACAAGCTCGGATGTCGAAAAAGAAGCTTCCTATATTTTTGATTACAAATATTCCAGCTAAGTCGAATCAGTTTTGGCTACCGTTTTATCGGACATGATCTACGGCAACATCACAATTGACGAAGGTCTGGAGCAAGCTCAAAAAACCTTTGAAGATTTGATTGCTGAAAATGCAAGCTGATCATCCAAACGCAATGGAGTGACGAGGAAGTAATTCAAAAATTCATACGGCATTCTTAAACGGAATTGCTGTATGAATTTTTTTGAAAGGAAGATAACATGCAAACATCTGAAGCCGCATCCACCAAAGTGTTCCCATGATCATTGCGACCTTCATGTAGCATAAAGGGCTGAAATTAAAAGGCTTGTTCCAAGCCATCTTGCATCATCATCTACTCGGTGCTGTTCGTCATCTATCAATCGCGCAATAAAGCGATCCGATTGGCAAACCAAATGTCCCTTTGATTTCAAAAAAGAGAAATAAAGAGAAAAGTCGAGGTTAAGATTGTGCGGAAAAAAATACTGTTTAGTCTTTCAGCGGCTGCATTATTGGCCGGCTGCGGGGAAGAAAACAAAAATGCATCAGCGGAACCGAACCCGGAGATAAGTCTGAATCAAAATTTCAAGGAAGCCTCCGTCCATGACCCGTCGATCATTTTTGCGGAGGATCAATACTATGTCATCGGGTCCCATCTGGCGTTCGCAAAGAGTCCGGACTTGATGAATTGGGATCAATTGGCGACGAGTGTTTCGACAAGCGAGTTGTTCGAGGACGTCACCGTTTCGTTGGCGGAAAGCTTCAATTATGCCAGAACGGATACGCTCTGGGCAAGCGACATAACCCAACTGAAGGATGGGAAATACTATCTTTACTATTGTTTCTGTGAAGGCAGCAGCCCGCTGTCGACTTTAGGGGTGGCTGTATCGGATTCGATCGAAGGACCCTACGAGGACAAAGGCATCTTTTTGACATCCGGAACGGTGAGTGTGACCGGTGCGGCATTCGATGCGACGGAAGAGCCGAACGTCATTGATCCTCACGTTTTTTATGACGAGGAAGATAGACTGTGGATGGTATATGGCTCCTACTCAGGAGGCATTTTTATACTTGAGATGGATTCCGCAACCGGATTTCCGAAAGAAAATCAAGGCTATGGCAAAAAGTTACTGGGCGGCAACCACAGCAGGATCGAAGCGCCTTATATTCTGTACAATAAAGACACGGAGTACTATTATCTGTTCCTGTCCTTTGGCGGGTTGGACGCAAGCGGCGGCTACAACATAAGGGTCGCGCGGTCGAAGAATCCCGATGGGCCGTATGAGGATGCAAGCGGCAATGCGATGATGGATGCAAAAGGTGAAGAAGGCAGCTTTTTCGATGATGAGGCGATAAAAGACTACGGAACCAAGCTTATCGGTAATTTTGAGATCACGAATGAACAGGACATCCCGGTCGGCGGTTATGTGTCGCCTGGGCATAATTCAGCCTACTACGATGAAGTTGAGAATAAATACTATATCATTTTCCACGCACGTTTTCCGAACAAGGGTGAGCATAATGAAGTGCGGGTACATCAACTATTCTTTAATTCAGATGGCTGGCCGGTGATTGCGCCGATGAGATATGCCGGGGAGTCCCTAGATACTTTGGAAACGGCGGATATAGCAGGGGATTACCGCTTCTACAAAATGGACAATGCAATCGATGCCGATTACGAAGAGGAACTTGCGCTGACGTTGACTACTACGCACCTTGCCTACGGTCAAGGCGGAGGTTACTGGAAAGGGTCGGAATTGCCGAACGAATCGAGCTTGGTCCTGAATTTCACCGAATACAAGGGCTACTTCATCAGACAATGGGATGAAGTGAACGGAGTCGAAACGACGACTTTTTCAGGCATGTCCGCTGAAGGGAAAGCCCTGTTCGGCATCAAAAAAACAGAAGATTAGAGTAAAGAATAAAGAGGTGGATGCTTTGATTAAGGCTATGACAACTTACAAAAACCCGATCGTGATCGAAAGAGCGGATCCATGGGTCTACAAACATACGGACGGTTATTATTATTTCACCGGCTCGGTGCCGGGCTATCAGGAAATTGAGGTACGCCGGGCGAAAAATCTGGACGGACTGGAAGATGGGGAACGCACCAGCATCTGGCGTGCGCATGCGACGGGCCCGATGAGCAGCCTGATCTGGGCGCCGGAAATCCATTTTATCCAGGGACGTTGGTACATTTATTTTGCCGCTGCCGGTACGGATAAGGTCGCCAAAGGCACATTTCAGCACCGAATGTTCGTGCTGGAATGCGACGGCGAAAACCCATTGACCGGTGAGTGGATCGAAAAGGGCCAGGTCAAAACGGCCTTCGAGAGCTTCAGTCTGGATGCGACGACTTTCGAGTTGGACAACAGACTCTATTATGTCTGGGCCCAAAAAGACCCGGCCATTCCGGGAAATTCCAATCTTTACATTTCCGAAATGCAGAATCCTTGGACACTGTGCGGCAAGCAGACGCTTCTGAGTATCCCGGAATACGCTTGGGAGAAGGTCGGCTTCTTGGTGAACGAAGGGCCGGCGGTCATCATCCGCAATGGTAAAGTCTTCATCACCTATTCCGGCAGCGCGACCGATGAAAATTACTGCATGGGCCTATTGTGGGCGGATTCCGCCAGCGACCTGTTGGACGGTTACAATTGGCACAAACTTGCGGAACCGGTCTTCAGGAGTTCCGAACAAAACCAGTTGTTCGGGCCCGGGCACAATAGCTTCACCCGCAGCGAGGATGGAGAGGATGATGTGCTGGTTTACCACGTACGCCCAAAAATCGTGACAGAGGGTGATCCCTTGGATGTGCCCGATCGCCATGCGCACGCGCAAGTTTTCACCTGGAGCGCGGATGGTTTTCCGATTTTCGGCGAACCCGGAACAGACAACAATCAGAAAGGCAGGACAATCATTTGAATAAGATACAAGTAACCTTGAACAGAGAAACAGGAACAATCAGTCGCTATATATATGGTCAATTTGCGGAGCATCTGGGCAGATGCATCTATGAAGGGGTATGGGTAGGAACCGATTCAGAAATCCCGCACGTCAAAGGAATCAGACAAGATGTCGTGGAGGCGCTAAAAGCCATCCAGGTTCCGGTCATCAGATGGCCGGGCGGCTGCTTTGCGGACGAGTACCACTGGAAAGACGGCATCGGTCCTACCGAAGAGCGCGCCACAATCGTGAATACGCACTGGGGCGGCGTGACGGAAAACAACCATTTCGGTACGCATGAGTTCTTTGAATTATGCAGACAGGTCGGGGCTGAAGCCTACATCAACGGAAACGTCGGCAGCGGCACGGTCCAGGAAATGCAGGAATGGGTCGAATACATGACAATGGACGGTCTTTCGCCGATGTCCAAATTGCGCCGTGAAAACGGGCAGGACGAGCCGTGGAAAGTCAAATTCTTTGGCGTCGGCAATGAGAGCTGGGGTTGCGGCGGCAACATGCGTCCGGAATATTACGCTGATCTGTATCGCCGTTACCAAACCTACGTCAGACAGTACACGAAAGAACCGCTTTACAAAATCGCCTGCGGCCCGAACATCGATGATTACAACTGGATGGATGTGCTGATGAAGCATGCAGCGCAGTTCATGGACGGCATCAGCCTGCACCATTATGCGCTGGCTTCCGTATGGGAGGACAAGCGCCCGGCACTGGGGTTCCCTGAAAAAGAATGGTTTTCACTGATCGACAGCGCTTTGAAGATGGATGAATTGATCACGCGGCACACCACGATCATGGACAAATATGATCCTGATAAACGCGTCGGTCTGATCGTGGATGAATGGGGCTCTTGGCTGGCTGTGGAGCCAGGCACGAACCCGGGCTTCCTGTACCAACAGAACACAATCCGGGATGCGATGATCGCAAGTCTGACTTTGAATATTTTCCATAAGCATGCAGAGCGCGTACAGATGGCGAATATTGCCCAAATGGTCAATGTGCTGCAAGCTATGATTCTGACTGAGGGCGCAGAAATGATCAAGACACCTACCTACCATGTGTTCGATCTCTATAAAAATCACCAGGACGCAACCCTTGTCGATGCGGATGGCGCCGTTTCCGGCACGACCAGTTACACGGTATCCAAAAAAGACGGCGTCATGACGGCATCTTTCTGCAACTACAGTCTGACTGACACAGAAACCATCACGTTAAGCCGTGTCGACGGCGCATTCGGGGAAACAGCAGCAGAGGGCATCTTCGGAAACAGCACGGATGATCATAACTCGTTCGAAAATCCTGAAGCCGTTGCGAAACAAACATTCACCGATTTCGCGGTGGATGGCAATGAATTGACGATCACGCTGCCTCCGATGAGTGTCGTTTCCGTATACGCAAAGGAAAACTGACATGACCTGCAAAGGCTGCGAACGTAACAATCAGATGATGGAGATGGATATCGAGAGCGCCATCGATGAGCAACTGTCGATGGAGCTGAACCACGCCTCAAACGAGCTGCGGGACCAGCGGTTGTTTGTCTGTAGTGCGTGTCCGGCGCTTTCGGAGCATACGTGCAAGCATTGTGGCTGCTTCGTTCGCTTCCGTGCCAGTCTGCAGGACAAACGCTGCCCCTTGGGTAAGTGGTAACGCCATCCAGCTTAGGCACTGCTTTTGTATCAGCGTTTATATCAACAGGAATAGCTGCCGGCTTGCTGGTGGCTTTTCTTGCATCTTGACATAAAATCAGGTTGAAATTTGGATGAAATGGGGATAGATAATGATCAAACCATTGCTGCAACAACACCCGAGAGTGACAGTATCAGACAGCTTCTGGCTGAAGTACAGGCAACTGGTGAGGGAGGAAATGATCCCATTCCAATGGGATGTCCTCAACGACAGAGGGAACATCGTCATCGAAAGCGAAAGGGAGGATGCGACCATCCCGACGGAAAAAAGCCATGTGATCGAAAATTTCAGGATTGCGGCTGGACAGAAGGAAGGACACCATTACGGCTGGCTTTTCCAGGACAGCGATCTGTACAAATGGATCGAAGCGGCAGCCAACACAATCGCGTTGGAAAAGGATGAAGCTCTGGTCGCCCAAGTGGAGGAAACGATCGAACTCTTGGAAGCGGCGCAGGACGATGACGGGTATTTGAGTACCTATTATCAGATCGATGCCCCGCACCTGAAGTTCAGAAGGTTGTTCGAAAGCCATGAACTGTACTGCATCGGTCATCTGATCGAAGCCGCCATCGCTTATAAGGAAGCGACCGGGTCCGGTCGGCTGCTTCAGATTGCCGACAAAGCGATCGACTGCATCGAAGCGCATTTCGGCAAATCGGAAGGGAAAATCGACGGTAGCGATGGCCACCAGGAAATCGAACTCGCGCTTGTGCGGCTGTACGAGTCGACGGGCAACCGGAAATACTTGGATTTGAGCAGCTACTTCTTGGAGGTGCGCGGACAGAACCCACATTTCTTTGCGGAGCAACTGGAAGAAAATGATCGCTTGGGACTGCAGCAAGGGCCGAAGCCTGTCATCAATACCGTCTATCATCAAGCGCATAAGCCCGTTATCGAGCAGGATTCGGCAAGAGGGCATGCCGTTCGGTTGGTCTATATGGCGCAGGCAATGGCTGGGGCCGGTCGCCACAAGCAAGATGAAAAGCTGATCGGTGCCGCGAAAAAAATCTGGGAGAATATCGTCCAAAAGCGCATGTACATCACGGGTGGCATCGGTTCGACCGTACGCGGGGAAGCCTTCACCTATGATTATGATTTGCCGAACGATCTGATGTACTGCGAAACATGCGCAGCGATCGGGCTGCTGAATTTTTCGAATGAATTGCTGAAGACCGAAACCGACAGCCAATATGCGGACATCATGGAGAGGACACTTTACAACAGCATCATCAGCGGCATGGCCTTGGACGGGAAGCACTTCTTTTACGTCAATCCGTTGGAAGTCGATCCCCAAGCGAGCGCCGAGAATCCGGATAAGAGCCATGTGAAGGCGACGCGGCCTTCTTGGTTCGGCTGCGCCTGCTGTCCGCCGAACTTGGCGCGCACGCTGCCCGCTGTCGGGAGATACGCCTTCACGCAAAAGGAAGATGAAGTGCTGCTGAATCTGTTCATCGACAGCGAACTGGCCGGGGAGCAAGCCGGCGAACCATACACAATTCGGCAAAAGCATACGGTATCGGAAACGGGCCAGACCGTAATCGCAGTTGAAAAAGCATCCTCCGAACAGCTGCGTTTGGGCATCCGCATCCCTTATTGGGCGGAAAATCCGGTACTGGTTGTGGACGGTCAAGAAACGGTTGCTGAAAGCAGCAATGGCTACACTTATGTGACCGTCATCTCCGATTCGATGGCTGTCGAATTAACATACACCATCGCCATCAACGAAATCGAGGCGCATCCACTTGTCAAAGCGGATAAGGGAAAAGTCGCCCTGCAACGGGGACCTTTCATTTATTGCCTGGAAGAACAGGACAACGGGAAACAACTGCATCTGCTGGCATTGACCGGATCGGTCCGACCACGTTTCCGATCGGATAAGCTGCTCGGCGATAGCGTCTTCCTGGAAGCTGAAGGGGAGCTGCAAGTGATGGAAGATGGGTGGCAGGGCAAGCTGTACCGCGTTCATCAGAAACCGCAAACCATTCCCAAAATGCTCACGTTCATCCCCTACTACAACTGGGGTAATCGCTCTTTGGGAGAAATGCAAGTATGGGTCGATAAGGAGGATACGCATGTTTAGAAGCTACGCAGAAACACCACCAAAAGGTTGGAACAGCTGGGATTCTTTCGGAGCCAGCGTGACGGAAGAGGAAGTATTGGGCAACGCCGAAGTGATGGCGAAAAGTTTGAAGGACTACGGTTGGGAATACATTGACGTGGATATCCAGTGGTATGAACCTCTCGCTGATTCCTGCGCCTATCATCCGTTCACCGAACTCCGTCAGGATGAATACAGCCGGCTGATCCCTGCCGAAAACCGATTCCCTTCGAGCAGAGGGGGACTAGGGTTCAAACCATTGGCGGATGCGGTCCACGCAATGGGTCTGAAATTCGGCATCCATACCATGCGCGGCATCCCGAGGCAGGCGGTGCATGGCAATAGCCCGATTTTGGGTACGCAAAAAACAGCCCGGGACATTGCGGATACAAATTCCATCTGCCCGTGGAACACTGATATGTACGGCGTGGACAACACGAAGGACGGTGCACAAGCGTACTACGATTCGTTGCTGGCTCTGTACGCTTCCTGGGGAGTCGATTTTCTGAAAGTAGATGATATCGCGGATTCGAAATTGTACGGAACGCACAGCGGAGAAATCGAGCTGATCCGCAAAGCCATCGACAGTTGCGGCAGACCGATGGTGTTGAGCCTCTCACCGGGACCCGCCCCGATCGAACGGGGTACCTTTTTCCAACGGAATGCCAACATGTGGCGGCTGACGGACGATCTGTGGGACAATTGGGAGCAGCTGTACGACATGTTCGGACGCTGCGGAAAGTGGTCGGCTTTTGTCGGCACCTGTGCTTGGCCGGATTGCGATATGCTACCGTTGGGGCACATCGGCACCCGGACCACGGCTGGTGGTTCGGAGGCGCGTATGACACGGTTCACGAAAGAGGAGCAGCGTTCTTTGATGACGCTGTGGTCGATTTTCCGTTCGCCGTTACTGTTCGGCGGCGATCTGCGTAAGTTGGATGATTGGACGCATTCGTTGTTGAGCGAACCCTATCTGATCGATGCGCATCAGAACGGGCGCGATCCAAAGGAAGTGTACCGAAAGGAAGATTTGGTGATCTGGGTTTCCGAAAGTGATACCAGGAAATATGTGGCTTGCTTCAATCTTGCGGATCGTCCAGTGGGCTTGCCTGTTGCCGCCAGGGAATGGCTGCAGTCACTTGGTGGAGAACTGCATGAGGTATGGGCAAACAGGGCAGTTTCGGTGGCGGATGCGGAAACGGCTTTTATTGCTCCGCACGGTGTCGCTCTGTATATTTCTAAGTAAAGGCAGAACCGAAACGTGAACGAATCGGACAACTTCCGTAAAGTGCTCCTATGCTTTTGGCGCAATTAACGATAAAATGGGAAGTATCATATACTCGTAAGTCCAGCTTTCTTTGCCCAAAAATAGACAAGGAAGAGGACGGGAATGCGCCATGGAGGGGATAAACCAATGAAAACCGTTCAAGTGAAAGATGTTGTCTTCAACGAAGGCAGGCCGAAAATCTGCGTGCCGTTGGTTGGGAAAACAAAACAGGAAATCATTACTGAAGTCAAAATGCTGGAAAAAGTCGCTTTCGATCTGGCGGAGCTGCGCATCGATTTTTTCGAAGGGGTAGAGTATCCGGAACAGGTCGAAGCGTTATTGACCGAAATCAACAGTATTTACAAAAAGCCGTTGCTGTTCACGTTCCGGACCAAAAAAGAGGGCGGAGAGCGCGAGCTGAGCTTGGATCACTATTTTGAATTGAACCGTTTCGCGATCCGGAGCGGGCTGGTGGACATGATCGATCTGGAACTGCTCAGTTCGGAAGAAGACGTGATCAATTTGATTGCTGAAGCGAACGAAAAAAACGTGAAAGTCATTCTGTCGAGCCACGATTTCTTCCGCACGCCTCCTCAAAAGGATATCGTCGCAAGATTGGTGAAGATGCAGCAACTCGGGGCGGACATCACGAAGATTGCGGTCATGCCGCAGAACGAGGAAGATGTCTTGACGCTGCTGGCGGCGACGTTGGAAATGAAAAAAACGAAAGCTGATCGCCCGTGCATCACGATGTCGATGGGCAAATACGGCGTCATTTCGCGCTTGGCCGGAGAACTGTTCGGTTCCTGCCTGACTTTTGCGGCGGCCAAAGATGTTTCTGCACCCGGTCAGGTATCTGTCCGCGATGTCCGTTCCATCCTGGAAATTCTGGCGCTGGATTAAGAACGTGCGGGCGGAACAGATCGGTTCGGAACTTTCGGATTTCCGCTCAGCTCCGGTGAAGCGTCGCTTGCCGGAGTAAACTGATCGTCAGCAAACGCAAATCCTGCGGAGCCTCCCTCATCGGAGAACGTAAACGAAAATGTAGGCGACCTCCTGCGAAGCCACCGTTCGCCGGAGGTCACACGTTTTTCTTCGATTTGGAGAACAAATGGATGGAGAACAGGCAAAAAAAGCCACCCTGGATATAAGGATGGCTTTTTTGATGTCCGGAATGAGTCATCGTATGCTCAGCTTCTCGGCTTAAAGCTGCTTACTTTCAACAAAATTTGGTTGATGCCAAGCAGCAATTCATCCGTCAATTCGATATCCACCGACTTGATGTTATCTTCGATCTGCTCTGGACGGCTGGCGCCGATGATGGCTGAGCTGACGCCGGGTTGGCGCAGAATCCAGGCTAGAGCCAGTTGCGGCATGGTTATTTCCAATTCATGCGCGATGGCTTCGATTTCTCCGATGGCTTCCAACAGGGACTCGTTTTCCAGATACTTTTGCATTGAACTGTTCAGTTTGCTGTTGGCGGCACGGCTGCCTTCCGGAACTAGTTGGCCGGATTTGTACTTGCCGGTCAGGATGCCTTGTCCCAATGGAGAAAAGACGACTTGCCCCATGCCATTGGCGACGGAGACGGGCAGCACATCGACCTCGATGTAACGCTCAATCATATTGTAGATCGGTTGGTTGGAAATGAGCGGCCGGAAATTATGCTGTTTTGCAATCTGGTGAGCCTCCTGGATTTTGGCGGCCGGCCATTCGCTGACTCCGGCATAAAGTATCTTGCCTTGACGCTGCAGATCGTCGAGCGCCCAGAGTGTTTCCTCCATCGGTACGCTCGGATCGTAACGGTGGCATTGGTAGAGATCCAGATAATCCATGTCCAGACGCTTCAGGCTGGCGTCGCAGGCTTCGATGATGTGTTTGCGTGACAAGCCCCGGTCATTCGGACCATCCCCCATCGGGAAATAAACTTTGCTGGCGACGACCAAACTGGAGCGCCGATAGTCCTTCAGCACTTTTCCGAGCACGGTCTCAGCAGCACCCTTTTCATAAACGTTGGCTGTGTCGAAAAAGTTGATGCCGGCATCATAAGCGGTTCGGATGCATGCCTCCGCTGTCTGATCCGCTACTGATTTTCCGTAGGTCAACCAACTGCCCAATGCGATTTCGCTGACACGCAAACCGCTTTTCCCTAGATTCCTGTATTTCATCCACTCGTCCTCCTTGATTCATTTAATCAGACTTTGATGATAGCCGAAATAGCTTTCTGTCCTTATCATAAGCCACAAAATCGAAATCGCCAAAGGAAAAGGCCAACAAATCGAAAAAATGGAAGCGCTACGATTCTTTTTGTATTAACGACAAAAAAAGGTATACTTGAGGTAAGGAACGGTGTCAAAGAACAGAAAGGATGGGGTCTATAAATGACGAACATAGACGAAAACATCAAGGCTTCGCTACGGATAGCGAATGCCAATCGGATGGTGGCGTTACCGGATGGCAGCATCATGCCGCAAATGGGGCAAGGAACATGGTACTTAGGTGAGGATCCTGCAAAAAGGCAAGAGGAAATAGAAGCTTTGCGTTTTGGTGTGGAATTGGGAATGACGTTGATCGATACAGCCGAAATGTACGGGGACGGGAAGTCGGAACGCTTGGTTGGGGAAGCGATCAAAGGCATCCGTGACCAAGTCTATCTTGTTTCCAAAGTGTACCCGCATCGAGCGAGCCGAAACGAGATTTTGGCTGCTTGTGCCGAAAGTTTGCGCAGATTGGATACGGACCACTTGGATCTCTATTTGCTGCATTGGCGAGGAAATGTGCCTTTGTCGCAAACGATAGCCGGAATGGAGCAGTTGAAGGCGGAAGGAAAGATCGGCAGATGGGGCGTTTCCAACTTCGACATCCATGATATGCAGGATCTTTTGTCGATGGAACATGGGAACCAGTGTCAAGTGAATCAAGTTTTGTATCATTTGGGCTCACGTGGGATAGAGTTCGATTTGCTGAAATGGCAACGGGAGCACAACATTCCGACCATGGCCTACTCGCCATTGGCTCAGGGAGGCAGGTTGCGCGAGCAATTGCTGGAGAGTGAAGAAGTGCAGAGCATCGCAAAAAAACACGGTGTCGAAGCACTCCAGATCATTTTGGCATGGTGCCTCATCCATCCAGATGTTGTAGCGATACCGCGATCTTCCAACCCCGATCATACGTATCTCAATGCTCAGGCGGCAACAATCCGGCTGGATGATGAAGATCTGAAACGATTGGATGCACGGTTCCCGGCGCCCACTTTCAAAACGGCGTTAGATATCATTTGAGGATGAAACAAATCGTTTCTTTTCTGAAACGAAAATCATTGTGGCAAACCTGTAATCAGAATGTAAGGGGATTCTCCGGAAGTGTCAGAGTTGTGCTAAAATGAACTCATGAGAGCGAAAAGCCCTTTCACGGAAGGTTGGAATGAAAGCCTTTCCTAACGGGTTGTGCGGAACTATAGCCGCTTTTTTAAGGAATGCATTGTCACGACAGAATTTTTGAGCCGGAAAGCAAAGAGAAACCAAAAATAGGAGGAAGCATGCATGTCGAAAGAAGCTTTGAAGATTGTTACGATTGGTGGAGGTTCCAGTTATACACCGGAATTGATTGAAGGATACATTTTAAGAAAAGATGAATTGCCTATCAAAGAAATTTGGTTGGTGGATATAGAAGCAGGCAAGGAAAAACTGGAAATAGTCGGCGCAATGGCGAAACGCCAAGTCGAGGCGGCGGGATTGGACTGGGAAGTCCACCTGACATTGGATCGTTTCAATGCATTGAAAGATGCGGATTTCGTTACGACGCAATTCCGTGTAGGTTTATTGAATGCTCGTATCAAAGATGAGCGCATTCCATTGTCCCATGGTGTTTTGGGTCAAGAAACCAATGGTGCAGGCGGAATGTTCAAAGCTTTCCGTACGATTCCGATCATCGGCCAGATCATTGCGGATATGAAAGTGCAATGTCCGGATGCCTGGTTGATCAACTTTACGAACCCTGCAGGTATGGTGACTGAAGCAGCCATCAAACATTTCGGTTGGAAGAAAACAATCGGCCTATGCAATGTTCCGATCGGACACCGCAAAGTCGCAGCAGAAAAATTAGCGATTCCTGAAGATGAATTACTGTTCAAATTTGCCGGAATCAACCACTTCCACTGGCACCGTGTCTGGGATGACAAGGGGGCGGAGCGCACAGATGAAGTGATCGATATGGTTTACGGACCGCAAAAAACCGAAGATGAGAACCATCTGAAAAATATCCACAGTGCGCAATTCCACTACGAGCAACTGAAGGACTTAGGCTTGCTTCCTTGCGGATACCATCGTTATTACTATATCGAAGATGAAATGTTGAAGCATTCTATTGAAGAATTCGAAAAAGGCGAAACGCGTGCGCAAGTCGTCAAGGCAACGGAAACACGCTTGTTCGAACTTTACAAAGATCCTGCTTTGAACTACAAACCGGAAGAATTATCGCAACGCGGCGGTACGCACTATAGCGATGCTGCCTGTGAAGTGATTGCGTCGATCCAAAACGACAAACGTACGGACATGGTTGTATCGACAGCCAACAACGGTACGATTCAAGACTTACCTTATGATTGCGTCGTAGAAGTTTCCGCCTTGATCACAGCTCATGGCGCAGAACCATACAACTGGGGTGAAATGCCTTCCGCGGCCCGTGGCTTATTGCAAGGCATGAAAGCGATGGAAGAAACAGTCATCCGCGCGGCCATCACAGGCAGCTATGGTGCTGCATTGCAGGCCTTCACAATCAACCCACTTGTGCCGGGCGGTACAACAGCCAAGACGTTATTGGATGAATTGTTGTATGCACACAAAGAGCACTTGCCGCAATTCGCAGAGAAAATCGCTGAAATCGAAGCAAATCAACCGGAAACAGTCGCTTACGTCGATGAATTGATGAAATCAAACTAATTAAATGAGCGTGAAAAAGAGTGGCTGCCCTGTAAAAAAGGCAGCCACTTTTTTTGCGCGCAACTCCGGTGAACGCAGGCATCACCGGAGTTCGCCCAATATTTTGTCTTGTGTTCTTCGATGAGGAAGGCTTCGCCGGAGTTGGGACGAATCATCGTCTATGTCCTCCGGCGAGTGATGCCTGTCCGGAGGTGCGTCTGAATTTCCAGTTGTTTCCTCCCGCGAATCATCACACTCTCTTATTAAACGTGTTCTGAATCCCAGAAATCTCCGTCAAAGCTGCGATTACGTCACGGGCAAAAAGCGCCCGTTCTCGTAATTGCCTCTTAGTGCTCGATTTCTAGAGCGGGATTCATCACACTCTTATTAAACGTGTTCTGATTCGCAGGGGATTCCGCCTAAGTTGACTACCACACACGGACAAAAAAGTCCGTTTTGTGTTAGTCCTCTTAGTGCTCGTCCCCTCCCGCGAATCATCACACTCTCTTATTAAACGTGTTCTGAATCCCAGAAATCTCCGCCTAAGCTGCGATTACGTCACGGGCAAAAAGCGCCCGTTCTCGTAATAGCCTCTTAGTGCTCGATTTCTAGAGCAGGATTCATCACACTCTTTTTAATCTTCAAGCACCATGATGCCGATTCCCAACAATCCGGGCCCGGTGTGGACACCCAATACTGGCGAGATTTGACCTTCAGCGTATATTTTGGCCCCAGCAACCAAGTCCTTCAGCTGGTCTTTCATAACGAGCATCTCTTCGTAGGCATCCCCATGGCAGATCGAAAGGTAGTAATTTTTGTGCTGACCCAGTTTTTCGCGGGTCATATCAATCAGTTTCTGGATGCTTTGTTTGCGGCCACGCACTTTTGCGACCGTGTCGTAGATGCCGTCTTCGTTGCAGGAGATGATCGGTTTGATGTTCAAGGCGCTTCCCAGGATTCCAGAAACTTTACCGATGCGGCCGCCCTTCATCAGATACTCCAAGGTGCCGACGCCGAAGAGGATAGTGGACTGTTTCACGGCTGATTGTGTTTTAGAAACGACTTCCTCGAACGGAAGTCCCGCTTCGATCTGTTCGGCAGCGTAAAGTGCCACAAATCCTGATGCGATGGCGATATTCAGCGTGTCGATGACGACAATCTGCATGTCTTCGATATCGTCCGCCAATAATCTGATGGCTTGGCAGGTGCCGCTCAAACCGCTGGAAATGGCGGATACGATTACTTGATTGAAGCCGTCCGCCTTGATTTTGGCGAAAGTTTCGGCAATCGTTTCCGGCAAGGGCAAACTTGTTTTGGGTATTTCTTCCTGGAATCTTGCGTAGACCTGCTCCGGCGTGATGTCGACCCGATCGCGATAGCTCGCGTCTTTATAATTGATCATCAGCGGCAAGGTGTAGATATGGTATTTGTCAAGCAACTCCTGCGGAATGTCGTTGCAGGAATCGGCCAAGACGGCAATGGAATTAGCTTTCGTCATGAGTATTCTCTCCTTTTTGGGATGCGTGGCTGACGCCATCGACCAATATGATTTTTTGTGTCAACAATTTCGAAGCAAGCGACAGCGTGATCATCTTCAAAGCGATGTTTTCGCTGTGGATATCCTCCAGTGTGTATGTGAAATGCTCTTTCTTGTCGAGATCACGGAAGAGCATCCGGAGGGCATACTCCAATTCCTGGCAGAAAGTGTCGTAGGCGATCTGGAATCCGCGGATGGAGACTTGCAGCTCCAGTCCTTTTTTCACCTCCGACAAAGGCAGCACCTGTTTGAGCAAGGTGATGACGATCAGTTGGGCGATGTGCGTTTTGAAATATTTCTTTTTCTCGGGTTTATCGATCAGCTGCAGTTTTACGTAATTATTGATCATAGCCGGTGTGATGATGCGCTCTTCCTGAGTTGCGTTCAAGAAACTCAACTGCTTTTCGATGATGGCGATCACTTGATCGCTGTAGAGGCCAAAATCAGGCAACTCGTCAAATCGGATGAACGTCAAGTTTAGCAGCTGTTGCTGATAGTCTTCCAATTCTGGTTTAAGCTTCACGGGACAACCTGCTTTCTGGACTGGAAAATTTAATCTAGTTTTCGTTACTAGATGTAATGCTTTTCGTTACTAGATAACTGTACCAGTATTCGACGGGAAATTCAATCTTGAAACTTCAGTGATAATTTAAATAGATTGCTTAAAGGAGCAGTCCTTTTTATGAAAAGGATTGCATTTTGATGTATTAAGGGTATAATACACTCAAACGTAACTATATAGGAGGTTGGAGTGTGAAAAAGAAAAAGTGGCTTTGGATGGGCATTATCTCAGTTGTAGCAGTGTTAGGGGTAATCTTTTTGCCGAATTATTTAGGGAAACCAGCAGAGGATGAACCGATAGTGGAAGAGGATCCGTATGGCATTGAATATTATACAGTGCCCGCGATAGAGCAAATTTTTGTGAACGGTGTCGTTACGCCTGAACAATCTCAGGAGTTCTATCAAGAAGAAAACTTAGGTACAAGAGGGGATCTCCAAGTAGAAAATGGGCAAGTGGTGGAGGCGGGGACCTTACTGTACAGCTATACAAATGAAACAGTGCAGAAAGAAGTTACGCAATTGTATAACGAAGCTGCGCGGCTTGAGACGAACCGGGCGAATACAGCCTACAAACAGCAACTTGCCATTGATCGCTTCTATGAAATGCAGGAAGAAGAACGGGCTCAAACATTGGATGAATTGATAATGGACTTCAATTTATATGACTTGGATGCGCAAATCAAGGAAATATACAACAATATCTTATCGTTGGAAGAGTCCGTCTATACAGAAGTGACCGCACCATTCACCGGTAAAGTGGTTATTCCGGAAGAAAAGAAAGCAGATGTGCCTGTACTGACATTAATTTCGGAAAATTTTTATGTTGCGGGAACAGTGAATGAAAAAGATTTGGAAAAAGTAACGATTGGTCAAGTAGCTGATATTACGGTCGTTTCCAGTAATTTCACCACGGTAGGGAAAGTGTCTTTTGTCGATACAACACCTGCCAACACAGTGTCGGATCCATACACTCAAGGATCCTCTATGTCGAGTTACCCTGTGAAATTGAGTTTTGATTCATTAGAACGTATCGTGAATGGCTATCATGTGCAAGCAACCATCAATCTAGAAGAAAATCAAGTTGTTGTTCCCAAAGTAGCCATCCGTACAGACGGTGATGTGACATATGTCTTGGTAAATGATTTCGGTACTGTCACACGCCGCGTTATCCAAACGACTGAAGAGGCCGCAGAAGGTATCGTAGTAACAAGCGGATTAGAAGCACAAGACGAAATTATTGTTTCTTCTGAAGCGGATGTTCAAGAAGGTGATCTTTTAGATCCTGCTTCGATGGAAGTGGACCTGGAGGAGGAATAAGATGGAGGCAACAAAACGCAGGTCACTGATTCAGATGAAAGATGTGACCAAAAAGTTTGGGAAAGGCGAGTTAGAAACGGTGGTATTGAAAGAGATTAATTTGACTATTCATGAAGGCGACTTCTTGATGATTGTCGGTAAATCTGGAAGTGGAAAAACAACTTTGATGAATATGATTGGCTTTTTGGACCGCTTAACAACGGGTACCTATTCATTTTTGGGTGAAGACGTATCCCTGTTGAATGAAAATAAAAAATCCAGTATACGCAACAATCATTTCGGTTTCATTTTCCAACAGTTTTTCTTGATTGATTCTTTGAATGTCGCCCAAAATGTCGAGCTCCCATTGATTTATGCTGGCGAAGTGAACAAGAAAGACCGGTTGGAAGCTGCTGAGAAGTATTTAAGTTTAGTCGGTATTCCTGAAAAGATAAAAGCCAAAACCAAAGAACTTTCCGGTGGACAACAACAACGCGTCGCAATCGCAAGAGCCCTCATCAATGAACCGCTTCTCATTATGGCGGACGAGCCAACCGGAGCGCTCGATTCCGACACCGGAATTGGGGTGATGAGCCTGCTGCGAGAATTAAATAAGCAAGGGAAAACAATCATTATGGTAACGCATGACGAAGATTTATTGCAGTATGCAACGCGAATTATTCGGATGCATGATGGGAGTTTCGTGGAAGAAGGTGCCGTAAGATGATTCGTAATATCTTGCTCAGTACAATGTTGAGTCTCCGGGCACACAAGCTTCGCGTTTTTTTAACCATGGTAGGGATTATCATCGGAATTGCTTCGGTCGTGACCATTGCTGCACTGGGTGAAGGCGTGAAGCAACAAAGTATGGAATTGGCGAATACGACGGAAGCGAATGTTGTGACTGTGAAACACACAATCGCAATGAGTGATAACAGTGGAATGGGTTATGTGGAAGATGATTTTTCTTTTTCAAAAGCGGATATGCGACGGATTTCCCGGTTGGATGGCGTTCAGTCGGTTGTACCCGATTATGGTTCAAATGGTATGGCGATGGACTCGATTGACGTCAATTTGGATTATTTTGGAGCGCAAGCATATACGATGATGGTGCCGAATAAAAGCGAAAACCATATTTTGTATGGACGCGATTTTCAGCCTTCAGATGTAAACCGAGACATGATTATCTTATCTCACGATATATTGGATTACGGTATCGTGGTCGAAGATCCCGAATCGCTGATTGGTCAAGCTGTCAGTATCAATGGATTCATGTATGAGATTATTGGAATCAAGGAGCCCTACAACTGGGAGGACAGTAATCTCCTAAATACGGGTTATACATGGGAAGACGCTTATACGAGTGTCATTCCTCAAGCAGCTTACAATACTTTGACGCGCTCTAAGCCGATTAAATCATTGAAAGTGAAAGTGGCAGAAGGAATGGATAATGAAAGGGTCACAATGACCGTCTTGGAAAATCTGGTGGAAGCTTATCCAGAAGATGAGGGGGTCTTTGAACAAGATCGCTCCAATGAACAGATGATGGAAGAGGTCAACAGTTACATCAATGGAATCATGATGTTCTTGCTGGCCATTACAGCCATATCCCTATTTGTCGGTGGAATCGGTGTTATGAATATCATGTATGTATCTGTAACAGAACGGAGACGCGAAATTGGTATTCGTCGTGCAATCGGGGCTAAACCGAGAATGATTCTGTTGCAATTCTTATTGGAGGCAGCCTTTATTACGTTTCTTGGTGGGATTATCGGTTTGTTTTTAGGATATGGGATTGCGAGTTTAGTTGGCATGCTTTTGCAAATGCCGGTATTCTTAACGCCGACCATCATGATTCTATCCACTTCTGTATCAATCGGAACAGGACTTTTATTTGGGATTATTCCAGCTCTGAGCGCTTCAAGAATGGATCCGATCAAAGCGATTTACCAGTAAGCAAATAAGCAACCAAGCGAATCCAACCGCTTGGCTGCTTATTTTTTTCTATAATTCCGTTTCTACTACCGCTGTACCGAAATAGCGGGCGACTTCATGGGAAGCATGGGCATCGGAACCCATCTCATAGGAGAGGCCGATTTTTATCGCGTAAGCCATCATTTCCTTGTCCGGGTACGTTTTTCCGTAGTCCGGCTTGTCGATTCCGGCAAAGTTGTAATCAAGCGTGTATCCGTTCTCCTTCACCTTATCCAACAGCAACTTCCAGTCGATGGGGTCGCTGACGCTGTAGGCCTTTTGGAACTTGTGTATCAAGTTGATGTGGCCGATTTTTTTCGGGGTCAATTCTCCGTACGGGGATGCCAAGGCTTTTTTGACCGCTGCTTCGTAAAGTGTGTAAAGTGTTTCGTAGCCTATTTCTGCGCCTTTTTGCGTGAACGATTCGCGGTCCAAGTCGATACAGAAGTACTCTTCCGGAGCGAGCTGCACGAAATGCACGCTCAGGATCGAGTGAGGGACTGTCTCGGGATATTTTTCCAGAAAGGCACGTGTTTCCGGTTCCTTTCCTTCGAGGTAGTCCAACTCAAAACCGGCGTGGATTTCGATGATGCCTTGATACTTCTTGGCAAGTGAACGGACTTCGGCCAAGTAGGCATCGACATCCTCAGGTCGCATCGAACTGTCTTTGTCCGGAAGCGGATCTGCCATCGGTAAGGGAGCGTGTTCCGTGAATGTGAGGGACTCGAGGCCGGCCTCGATGGCAACCTTCACATAATTTTCCATTGCATCGGATGAACCGTGCAGGCAATAGGGGGTATGGACGTGTCTGTCGCTGAGCATATTTTATACAGCTTCCTTTCATCATAAAGTATCATCATTTTAGGATACATTATAGCAGCGTTCTATGGTATGATAACATCAGCATCTAATGGTATTCTAACGATATTCTAAGGATAACAGACGACTTATCAAAAAGAAATGGGAGTGAGACAGTTTGGACGAAATGATGACCAATGAATCGTTGTTAGCGAAGAAACAGAGAGAGATGGGGTTTCTC
This sequence comes from Trichococcus sp. ES5, assembly GCF_900067165.1. Lineage (NCBI taxonomy): Bacteria > Bacillati > Bacillota > Bacilli > Lactobacillales > Carnobacteriaceae > Trichococcus > Trichococcus sp. ES5. The sequence continues at coordinate 17,476 of NZ_FJND01000011.1, read as the reverse complement.
CATCATTTCCACCACTTAGGGTACGATCTGATCGACCTGGGAGTCGTAGAGAAATTTGAGTGGACACAACTGTCTCATGATGACTTGCACCTGATGCTGAACCGGCACAAATGGCAAAGCGGCGATAAACTGTTCGCCTTGCGCAGTGACTGGACGAATGCCATCGTGAGATACCGCAAGCAATACCATTTACGCGCCGATAAAATAGCCTACTCCGGTCCGGTCTATTCGCTGCTCAAAGAGCGCCACCAATTGGGTGTGGAAACATTTACCGACTCGATTCCGAAGCAAATCGAGGTTCTGGGCGATATGATCACCTTCATGGAGAAGGAATTGGAACTTTCCTTATCGGTTGCGGTAGTCAGCCATAATAAATTACTGAAAAAAATTCTGAGCCCGCGGGAGTTGGAAGATGCTTCTGTCCGCAAGTTCATCTGCGAAAGAAACCAGGATGCCTTGAAGCATCGTTTGGGTGCGGACCATCCGCTGATCGGTCTGATGGACCAAGCGCCTACCGAACAGGCCGGCTATCTGAAGGAACACTATCCTGAACTGACGGGACATTTGAATGAATTGGCGGAATGGGAAGCGACGCTGAAGAGCAAGAACGTAGATTACGTCTACGCGGATATGCTGGCGTTGCCGAACCAATCCTATTACAAGGGAATCTTTATTCAACTGTACGGAGAAAACCAAACGGAACCTGTAGCGTCGGGCGGTCAATACACAAGCTCTTCCAAAGCATTCGGAATGGCCATCAACAATTAACGGAGGGAAAAAATGATTACTATCGCGCTATCAAAAGGCAGACAGCTTAAGGATTTCATCCAATATTTGGATGAAATCAACCTGACGGAATGGTCGACAGCATTGAAGTCCGTTTCTCGGGAATTGGTCATTCAGACAAAGGATACCCGCTTCATTTTGGTTAAAGGGGAAGATGTCCCTGTATATGTGGAGGAAGGGATCGCGGATCTGGGCATCACCGGAAGCGATATTCTGATCGAGCAGAACTGCAACATCAACAATCTGATGGATTTGCCATTCGGCTATTGCCATTTCGCCATCGCCAGCAAAGAGAAGAAGGACGTTTATCCAGTAGTTGCAACAAAGTACGTGAATTTCACCAGACAATATTTTGATTCCATCAAGCAACCCGTGAAGATCATCAAGCTGAATGGGTCCGTAGAATTGGCCGCGACCATCGATATGGCGGATGCAATCATGGATATCGTCCAATCCGGCAAAACCCTGCATGATAATGGCTTGAGCGAGCAGGTCCGACTTGACGACATCAACGCACGCCTGATTTCGAATAAGCATGCTTATTTTTCCAAATATGATGAAATCCAGACTATAATCAATCAATTGAAGGTGACGAATGATGTACACAACTAAAACGTTCAAGGAAGTATACAAAACAAAAAATACAATCGACTTTTCGAAGACGCAGGCTGTCATGGAAATCATCCAGACGGTTCAGGAAAAAGGCGACGCTGCGCTGTTCGAATACGCAAAACGTTTCGATGGGGCGGACATCACGGAATTGGAAGTGCCGCAGAGCGTCATCAAGGAAGCTTATGACAGCTTGGATGCGGTCTTGCGCGCTGCTTTGGAGGAGGCCCGCGACAACATCACGGTCTACCAGGAAAGCATCAAATGGCAACAGTCTCCGGCAGGGGAACTTTACCAGAAGATCCATCCGCTGAACAAAGTCGGTATCTATGTGCCGGGCGGTAAAGCGAGCTATCCTTCCACAGTTCTGATGACTGCCGTTTTGGCCAATGTAGCCGGCGTAAAGGAAACGATCGTCGTGACCCCACCTCAAAAGACCGCCATCAACCAAGCAACTTTGGCCGCTTGCTATATCTGCGGCGTGACCCACGTTTATCAAGTGGGCGGCGCCCAAGCCGTGGCTGCCTTGGCTTACGGTACGGAAACCATTCCGCGCGTCGACAAAATCGTCGGACCCGGGAACCAATATGTCGCCTTGGCCAAAAAATTGGTCTACGGAGATGTCGGCATCGATTCGATCGCCGGACCATCCGAAATCGTTGTAGTCGTTGATGAAACGGCGAACAACGAATGGGTTGCCATCGACCTGCTGGCGCAAGCCGAGCACGATGAATTGGCCCGCACTTTCCTTGTCTGCGACAACGAAGAAAAATTGGCCGCCATTGAAGCCGAACTGCTTGTCCAAAAAGCGAAACAAAGCCGCATCGAGGTCATCGAGGAGAGTTTGAAGCACAATCACTTCCCGATTTTGACGAGCGGTAAAGAAGAGAACATCGAAGTCGTGAATCTGATTGCAGGCGAGCACGTCTCGATCCAGACAAAAGACGCAGAAGATTACATTGATGCCATCGAAACAGCCGGAGCGATCTTCATCGGCGAATATTCGCCTGAAGCGATCGGGGATTATGTTGCCGGACCAAGCCACGTGCTGCCTACCGGAGGGAATGCCCGCTTTGCGAACGGCTTGTCCGTAAATGACTTCCTGCGCCCGAACTCTGTTTTGAACCTGAAGAAAGAAACGTTCCAAAAAATGGCCCCGGCCGGGATGCTGATTGCGACTGAGGAGTCACTGCAAGCCCACCACGATTCCCTGGCTGTCAGAATGGGGGGCGAGAAATGATCCGCATCAACAAAAATGAAAGTCCGATCCGGGCGCTGACAAATGAAGAAATTGCCGAAATAGCTGTATCGACACGCTTCCAGGAGTATACGGACGATGCCATCGACCGCCTGACGGAAGCGTACGCCGCTTTCCACGGAGAAGATCCAGCCCTGATCGCTTTTGCCAACGGATCGGATGAGTGGATCCAGAAGTGCACAATCCTTTTGGGGGACGGGCCGATCCTGATGCTGGAGCCGGATTTCGTGATGTACGAAGAGTATGCCGCGCAATTCCAGCGCGAAATCATCAAAGTGCCGTGCCGAGCGGATTATTCCTTTGACTATGACCAAGTGTACGCTGTCATCGAGAAGGAAAAGCCTTCCTATTTCATCGTTTCGCAACCGAACAACCCGTTGGGCGGGCTGCACCCTGCAGCTTTCATTCAAAAAACGGCAGATCTGCTGGCTGACTCCGGCGGCTATCTGATTTTGGACGAGGCTTACATGGATTTCGTGGACAATCCACCGGCGCGTCCGGTCGGTGACCACGTCATCCTTTTGCGTACCTTGTCAAAAATCTACGGCTTGGCCGGCCTGCGCATCGGCATCGCCAGTTCGACGGAAAAAACGATGCAGTTGTTGAACTCCATCGCGCATCCGTATCCGCTCAATACTTTATCTTTGAGCATAGCGGCCTACTTACTGGAGCATCCGGAACGTTTGCGGGCCTTCATGGCTGATCAACGCCGGCTTTCCGCCAAACTGAAGAAAATCTTCAATGAAGGTGTAGCGGATATTCTTTCCCTGCTGCCGAGCGAGACGAATTTCGTCTTCACTTACGGTGAATTGGCGCCTGCTTTGGGTCAATGGATCATCGACCACGGCTATCAGCCGCGGACTTATGAAAAATCAGGCATCCCGTGTATCGAAACGGCTGTGCGTTATTCGATCGCCACGGATGAACAGTTGGATGCCTTAGCCGAAATCATCAGAGAATGGAGAGAACAGCTGTGAGCGTATCAAAAGAGCGCGTTACCAAAGAAACGAAAATCGCCATCACCTTGAAACGAGGGTTGGAACCTTCCGTCATCAACACAGGTGTGGGCTTCTTGAACCATATGTTGGATCTTTTCGCTTTCCATGGCCACTTCGTTTTGGATGTGCAGGTGGACGGCGACACGGATGTGGATGATCATCACACAACCGAAGATGTCGGGATCGTCTTGGGGCAGTTGTTGGCTGAATTGGGCCAGGACAAAGGCGCCATCAATCGCTACGGGAGTGCCTATGTGCCGATGGATGAAACCTTGGCCCGTTCCGTCATCGACATCAGCGGCCGCCCTTATCTGAGTTTCAATGCCGCGTTTTCGAAAGAAAAGGTGGGCAGTTTCGATGTGGAACTGGTTGAAGAATTCTTCCATGGTTTGGTCATCAATGCCCGTTACACGGCACATATCGACTTGATCCGCGGCGGCAATACGCACCATGAAATCGAAGCCATCTTCAAAGCTTTTGCGCAAAGCCTGCGCATCGCGATGGCCGATTCCGACGTGCAGCGCTTGCCTTCCTCAAAAGGAGTGATCGAATGATAGCAATCGTTGATTATGGTTTGGGGAACATCGCGAACCTGACGAACGCCATCCGTTTTCTGGGCTATGAAACGATCTTGACGCATGAAGAAGCAGAATTACGCAAGGCGGATGTCATCGTCCTGCCGGGTGTGGGACATTTCAAGGATGCCATCGAGCGGATCGATGCAATCGGTTTGCGGGAACTGCTGATTGAGTTGGAGCAGACAAAGCCGTTCATCGGCATCTGTCTCGGGATGCAACTCCTGTTTGAGCACAGCGAAGAAGGGGATGTCGATGGGTTGGGCTTTTTGCCGGGCGAAGTGAAATACATCGTCAGCGACTTGCCGGTTCCGCATTTGGGCTGGAACAATCTGCATTCAAGCCATCCAGGTTTGGATAAGGATGTCTATTTCATCCATTCCTACAAGGTAGTGACCGACGAAAATGTTGTGGCAACGGCGGACTATGGCCAGGAAATCGTGGCGATCGTCCAGAAGGATAACGTCATCGGCATCCAGTTCCACCCGGAAAAAAGCGGGGATTACGGTCTGGAAATTTTGAACCAAGCTTTGCAAGGGGGATGGAAATAAATGATAGAGATTTGGCCGGCGATCGACTTGATCGACAACAAGAGTGTCCGTCTGACCGAAGGAGACTACGGCACGAAAGAAGAAATGCAGCGCACGCCTCAGGAAGCCATTGCTTTTTATGCGCAATTTGAGCAAGTGAAGCGCATCCATATCGTGGATCTGATGGGCGCTTTGAACCAAAAACCGGAAGAGACGCCGTTCATCGAGCAACTTTTGCAACAGAGTGCATTGCCTGTCGAAATCGGCGGGGGCATCCGTTCCGAAGAAACCATTAAGCACTATTTCGAAAAAGGCGCCAGCTATGTGATCGTCGGGACGAAAGGGCTACAGGATCTGCCGTGGCTGGCTGAGATGACGGCGAAATACCCCGGCAAGATCTACCTGGGGCTGGATGCTAAAGGCGAACTGGTCGCCGTGAACGGCTGGACCGAAACGGGCCGCCAGACCATCTATGATGTCGTGGAAGCGACGAATCCGATGGCCTTGGGCGGCATCATCTATACGGATATCTCGAAAGACGGCAAGATGGCCGGACCGAACTTTGAGTTGACGGGCAAGCTTGTCGAGCTCTCGACCCATCCCATCACCGCATCCGGCGGCGTCCGCAACATCGAAGACATCAAAAAATTGGAAGCTTTGGGTGTGGCGGCAGCGATCGTCGGCAAAGCGGCCAATACAGATGCTTTCTGGGAGGGCTTGGCATGATAAAGAAACGGATCATTCCCTGCCTGGATGTGAAGGACGGCACCGTCGTAAAAGGGATCCAATTCAAGGGATTGCGCGAAATCGGCGATCCGGTCGAACTGGCGAAGCGCTACAATGCTTTGGGTGCGGATGAACTGGTCTTTTTGGACATCTCCGCAACCGAAACCGGGCACAACTTGATGATCGATGTCATCCGCAAAACGGCGCAACAGCTGTTCATCCCGATGACGATCGGCGGCGGTATCAAGTCGACGGACGACATTTCCCGCTTGCTGAACGCTGGAGCGGATAAAGTCAGCCTGAACTCATCGGCTTTAGCGAATCCGCAACTGATCAAAGAAGCCAGCGACAAGTTCGGCAGCCAATGCATCTGCATCGCTGTCGATGCGAAATGGGAAGCCGACAAAGAGGAATGGTATTGCTATACCCACGGCGGCAAAAAACGGACCGACATCAAAACGTTGGACTGGATGCAGCAAGTGGAAGCACTAGGAGCCGGCGAATTGCTGGTCACCAGTATGGATTATGACGGCATGAAGCAAGGCTTCGATCACCGTTTACTGAATAAAATCCAAGCTTTGGTCTCGATCCCGGTCATCGCTTCCGGAGGTGGCGGCAATGCCCAGCATTTCGCCGACTTATTCAAGGAAACGGATGTATCGGCCGGATTGGCAGCTTCCATCTTCCATGATGAAGAAGTGTCGATCGCCGAAGTGAAAGAATGCTGCACGGAGAATGGAGTGGATATGCGCAATGTCTAAATACGATGCACTAGTGCCTGACTTTACGAAAGGGTTATTGACTGTCGTTCTTCAGCACTTTACGAACAAAAATGTTTTGATGGTCGGCTTCATGAATGAAGAGGCCTTCGAATTGACGAAACGGGACGAGGTTGTCTGGTTCTTTTCCCGAAGCAAGGACAGACTCTGGAAAAAGGGCGAATCCAGCGAACATTACCAGTTCGTGAAGGATATGTACCTGGACTGCGATCAGGATGCATTGCTGATTATGGTCGACCCGGCCGGACCGACTTGCCACCGCAATACGGAGAGTTGTTTCGATGTCCCGGTTGCTTTTGGTCTGGATGATCTGGAAGAGACCATCCGCCAACGCGCTGTCGGACACGATGAAAAGTCCTATACAAACTATCTGCTGGACAAAGGCACAGATAAAATCGCCAAGAAATTCGGCGAAGAAGCCTTCGAAGTCGTCATCGGCGCGAAAAACCACGACAAAGAAGAAGTCGCCAACGAAACGGCAGACCTGCTATATCACCTCGGCGTACTCCTGTACGACCAAGGCGTCGACGTAGCCGATGTGACCAAAGTCCTCATCGAACGCCACCAAAAGAAAAACAACTTCAAAGGCGAAAGAAAAGATGTAGATAATTACTAGGATACGATGAATTGCGGGTAGGGGATGAGCACTAAGAGGACATTACGAGAACGGCCGCTTTTTGGCCGTGACGTAATGTCAGCTTAGGCGGAATCCCCTGCAATTCAGAGTTCAACTACTAGGATACGATGAATCCCGCCCTTGTTTTATCCGATCACCGGAGCTATCCCTTGACAGAAGGGGCCGTTTCGGTTATTTTTTGTCTTGAAGAGATAATATTTCTATATCAAACATAAATGGGGCGATGACGATGAATGTGTTGGCTGTTGAACTGTCTATGCGGCTTTTTGATTCCAATTCTCTGAAGGATAAGCGCAGCGTTGTGAAAAGCATCCTTGCCAAGATGCATCAACGGTACAATGTCAGCATTGCGGAAGTATCGGCACAAGATATGCTGAACCAGGCCGTCATCGGGTTGGCGGTTGTCAACAGTTCGCGGGTCCTCTGCCAAAAAATCGTGGATAAAATCATTGAGGAAATCGAATCGAACTATCCTGTGGAAATCTACCAAATCAACGAAATCGAATGAGAAAAGTAAATAGGGGCTTTATCAGAACCAGCGTAGCACTCTCTGGATCTGATAAAGCCCTTTTTGTTGCTATTAGCACTCTGGTTGTCCGATTCAATCGGATTACCGGACAACTTTCGCTCTAGTTATGGCTGCTGCCTGCAGAATAGGCCGTCTACGTATGAGACAGCCCGTTGATCCGTTATTTGAAGACTTTAAGGAGCTCGTAGCGGAAAGAAATATATGTGTAATTTTGACGATTGTACATCTCGCGCGCCGTATCCGCTGCATCAGCCACTAAAAGGACGGTCTTCCCGTCGGCATGATCCATCACGAATTGCTGCAGAGCCGTTCCAATCCTTTTACCCCGGGAATCTACAGCAACGTGAAAGTTATCGATTTCAATACTTTCCTCTTTCAGATAAAGGTCGATGGAACCGACCGCTTCATCGGAGCGCAGGGCCACGATGGGACGGAAAGCTGGATTGTCGAATTTAGCTTGGGTGTAGGGCTGCTTCTGTTTTGCGAATTCCTCGCTGACTTCCTTGTCTGCCCGTGCGGACAAAGCCAGATAGGCGCTGCGGTTGTCGGCGTTCACCCATTCCACTTTGACATCGGAAGGTGCTTCATCAATCCGTGTCGACACAAAGGTTCCGGGAAGGGCCGCGTACAGTTCCAATACATCGAGGCTGAAGTCGTTCGAACCCAGATAGGAAATGATCGGCTGCGGAATTTCGCAATCTTCGGGCCAAATGAATTTTATGAAATCCTGGTTATCTTTTTGATGCTCTGATTTCAAATAGGCTTCCGCCTCGATGAATTCAGCGAAGGTTGGCACGCGATGGAAAATCACGTAATTTTCGATATACATAAAAAGGGCCGTTTCATTGTGATAGTGAGTGTACAGAGAGGTTTCTTTGACTACTGACTTGCTATGTTCGATATCCTTGAAAGAAAAGGTCATTTTTGGACTCCTTAAAAAAAGAAAAATTGATGCACGCTTCAAGATATGATAGCATAGGAAAGGAATTTGTTACAATAAGCCGAAACAACATATGCGGTGGAAAGCGCTAGGGATAACTGACTAAAAAGCAGCATCTTCTGCGAATTTCATTTTTATAAAGGTTCATAGGCTTATGTTTTGTAAATAGATAGGAGATATAAATGAGAGATTATCAAAAATTGTACGAAAACATAAAGGCTTTCCATAAACTGAAGCCTTGGGAAATAATGAAAGACACAGACGTGGTCGGGATCAAATATTCCGACCGCAAGGAGCCTGTATTCTTTGCTTTGGACGGGTTGGACGAGGACAGCATCGGATTGAGCGTCTTCCGGGATGTTTCGGAATACATCCTCTATTTGGATTTGCTGGAGTCGGAGTTCGCGGAAGTTGATGGCAACGGGGAATACACTGAGAAGTTGAAAAACATCAGACTGGAATTCGTCGACCGAAACAAACTGGAAGAAATCGATTATAACCGTATCCGCACAACGGATGTCAAATTCCGCGGAAAAAAAGCTTGGCCGGAGCTGCTGGATTTCACGCCAGGACTTGTTCCGTGGTCGGCTACCGAAGAGGACATCACTCTTTTCGAACGCGTGCTGGAGAGCTTTTTAGAAATGTTCCCTATCTACAGCAAACTGGACTTTGACAAGTCCTTTGCGGCAGATGACGTTCCGACGCGCTACTATTACCAAGCAGGTACAAAAGACAGTGTCTGGAAATTGAAAGAAGAGCATATTCTGGCGTTCTTGACCGGCGGTGAATTGACGAAAGGTCCATATGATCTGATGCTTTCTCAGTTTGAAATCCGTCGTTTGATGATGGAGAAGAAAACCTTCTTAAGAAATACCTTCGAAATAGACTTATTTTATTTGCCGCAACCAATCACCTTCAAAGAAGGGGAACGGCCGCGCTTTGTGAAGATGATGGCCATCGCGGATAAAAAATCGGGAGAAGTACTGCTGGCGACTGTCCTGGCGTCCGATAAATCGCGCGATATCCAATTCGAATTGTACAAATATCTGTTTGAGGCGAAAGTTTTTCCCGCAAAAATCGAAATGCGCGGGGATAGCGTGTTGGAAACTTACGAGATGTTGGTTCCCTTGCTGGATGAGTTGGACATCGCACACGCTGAAAAGAGCAGATTACGGAAAATCGAGGCTTTCCGAAAAAGCTTATCGGAAGATATCTTCTGAGAAATAGTTTATTTTTCTGAAAATAACAGCACAAGAAACAAAACAATTTTTGAGTTGCGTAAAATTGTTTTGTTTTTTGTTTTCTTCAAAATAAATGGTAAAATTGTTAATAAGAAAAGAAAACGAACTCATGCACGCCTCAGAGCTTATTTTGTTCCGGATAAAGGGGTTTTTACGTGTTTAATCAAGAAAATGTGAAATTACTGACGAATACAGAATTAAAGGTATACGAGTACATCGTGCAGCGTACCCAAAAAGTGATCCGTATGAGCGTTCGCGAGATAGCTTCCGAGACTCATGTGTCGCCGGCAACGGTTACGCGGACCATCAGCAAGCTAGGGTTTGAAAATATCTGGGAGTGCAAATTGCATCTGAAGGAAATGGACAACCGCAAACACAATAAGAAGGTATTCGATACCTCGGAGATCGTTGAGGAGTTTTTCAGCCGTTCCATGCAATCGGAATACGAAGAAAAAATACAGGATGCAGTCAAAATGATAGCCAATTCCGACGTTGCCCTCTTTTTTGGCATAGGAACTTCTGGCCTGATCGCTGCATACGCATCCCGGCAATTTTCGAATCTAGGTCAAAGTACTTTCCATATCCAAGATCCATATTATCCATTTCATTTGATCAGCAGGCAATATACAAATACAGTGGCAATCATTTGCTCCGTCTCTGGAGAAACAGAAATCATGTTAAGGAAAACTGGAGATCTGAAGAGTTTAGGAAGCAAAATCATAAGCATCACGAATTCCTCTACCAATTCTTTGGCTAGGCAGTCAGATATAAACCTGGCCTATCATTTGACACCTGAATACGTCGACGAAGAAGTAAACGTGACTTCGCAGTTACCGGCCGTTTTTTTGATTGAAACACTGGCAAGACGCAATTATAATTACATGCAACAAATGCTTAACAACAAGCTTTAGCAGATTTTTCGTTTGAAACAAATCGTTTCTTTTATGAAACAACATTCCAAAAGCTGGTCATTGTTCCTTTACGAGATGAAACTGTTTACATTTCGTTCACAAACCCTATAATAAGCTTATATTGAAAAACAGAAAGCGCATCCGCAACTGTAAAACCGCTCTTTTTAAGGAAAGAGCATTTGTTTTCCAAGTGGATGTAACCGCTTAAAATATGTGGGCTTGCCCAATGTAAAGCGATTGGAAGGGATGAGAGCATGTATCATAAGAAATTGAAGCCGTTTAAAGAAGGTTTTTTATGGGGATCCGCAACTAGTGCCTATCAAGTTGAAGGCGCTTGGGACGAAGATGGTAAAGGCCCATCGGTTCAGGATGTGAAGGAAATCGTTCCCGATACTTCCGATTTTAAGGTAGCCACTGACCATTACCACCACATGCAGGAAGATATTGCTTTTTTGGCAGAGATGGGCTTCAAAACCTATCGTTTCTCGATTTCATGGTCACGGGTCATTCCTGACGGGGATGGAGAAGTCAATCCGAAAGGCCTTCAGTTCTACAGCGATTTGGTTGATGAATGTCTGAAATACGGTATCGAGCCTCTAGTGACGGTCTACCACTTTGACTTGCCGCAAGGACTTGCTGAAAAAGGTGGCTGGGAAAACCGCGCCACAATCGATGCTTTTGTCCGCTACTGCGATGTCCTCTTCGATAACTTAGGAGACCGCGTCAAATTATGGCTGACGATCAATGAACAGAACATGATGATCCTGCACGGCGCTGCAGTCGGTACAGGTGAAAGCACTCTGAAATCCTTGTACCAACAAAACCACCACATGCTTGTTGCACAGGCGATGGTGATGAACAATTGTCACGAAAAATTACCGGATGTGAAAATCGGACCGGCACCGAACATTTCGGCGGTCTATCCGAAATCGAACAACCCGGCGGACGTCCAAGCAGCCGATCTGTATACCGCAATCCGTAACTGGCTTTATCTTGATATCGCCGTGTATGGTGTATACAATCACCAAGTGTGGGCTTACCTGGAAGAAAATGAGGCATTGCCTGATATGGAGCCGGGTGACTTGGAGATACTGAAATCCGCGGAATGCGACTTCATCGCCTTCAATTACTACAACAGCTCGACTGTTCAAGCCTATCCGGCCGGAACGGAACGCGCAACAGGCAAAAAAGATCAGCAGTTATCAGATAGCCAAGAAGGATTCTTTGCAGGATCCGACAATGAGCATCTTCCTTATACAGAATTCGGTTGGCAGATCGACCCTACTGGATTCCGCACGACGATTAACCAAATTTACTCTCGTTATCGCAAACCCCTGATCGTTACTGAAAACGGTTTAGGCGGTATTGATAAGCTGGAAGATGGGAAGGTCCATGATCATTATCGGATCGACTATCTCCGCAACCATATCGAACAGATGAACCTGGCTGTTACGGATGGAGCAGATGTGTTCGGCTACTGCACCTGGAGTGCAATCGACCTTATCAGCACCCACCAAGGGTTCCGCAAGCGTTATGGCTTTGTTTACGTCAACCGGGAAGACTTCGATCTGAAAGATCTGAAGAGATACCGGAAAGATAGTTTCTATTGGTACAAAGGAGTGATCGCGTCAAACGGGGAGAAACTGGAAGGTTAGATGTAGAAAGCAAGGAAAGTTTTTCGCTCCAACCGTTGTTGATAAAGAACAGCGGCAAATGAAGGCGAAAGACGAAGGCCCATTGTTCTGAGACTGACTGGCAGAATCCGGACAAGCAATCATATCAATTTATTTTACTGTTTTCGGAGACGGCACGCTGTCTTCACAAGTGTTCCTAACAGAGGAGGATTTTATTATGGATAAATTCTTAGATACATTACAAGAAAAATTAGGACCAATTGCTTATAAATTAAACGAAAACCGTTACCTTTCAGCAATCAAGAGTGGGTTCTTCGGAGCAATGTCCCTACTGATCATCGGATCGATTTTCCTGTTGTTCGCTAACTTGCCGATTCCTGGTTACGCCGACTTCATGGCAGGTATCTTCGGTGCCAACTGGACAGAATTCTTCATGGTTCCTTATAACATGACAATGAACATCATGACATTATTCGTTATGATCGGGATTTCCCAAGATTTGTCAAAACACTATGGCTTGGATGATCTGGCAGGAATCATCTACGGTATCGTAGGATTCCTTATCTTGACTCCAACACTATTGAGCGCAGACGATGCATCAGGAATCCCAATGGATAACTTGAGCGCAAGCGGATTGTTCCTTGGTATGATGAGTGCTGTATTCGCAGTTGAAATCATCCGTTGGGTATTGGCTCGCGGCTGGAAATTAAGCATGCCTGATTCAGTACCATCAAACGTTGCAAAATCATTTGATGCTTTAATCCCTGGATTATTCGTTATTCTGATCTTCAACATCTTGCGTATGGTATTCGCTTTGACACCTTACGAAACAGCTCAATCATTCATCTTCGAAATCATCCAAGCACCACTGACTAGCTTAGGCGCAACATTGCCTGCAACTGTCTTGGTACTGATTTTGGAAACACTTTTGTTCTCATTCGGTCTTCACGGTCCAAACATCTTGGGTGCTGTAATGCAACCAATCTGGTTGACTCTGACTGCAGAAAATGCAGATGCTTACGCTGCAGGTGCTGAATTGCCGAACATCGTCAACTACCAATTCTATGCAAACTTCATTAAAATCGGTGGTGCCGGTTCAACATTAGGTTTGGCATTGCTTTGCTTGTTCGTAGCTAGATCGACTCAATTCAAAACACTCGGAAGATTAGCGATTGGACCTGGATTGTTCAACATCAATGAGCCTTTGATCTTCGGTATGCCAATCGTATTGAACCCAATCTTGATGATCCCATTCATCTTGACTCCAGTAATCTTGGCTATCCTTACTTACATCGTGATGAGCATCGGTCTGGTTCCTCTTGCAAACGGGGTAAACATTCCTTGGACAACTCCTCCAGTATTCTCTGGTTTCTTGATCAGCGGGTGGAGAGGTGCTGTATGGCAAATCATCGAAACAGTCATCAGTGCTGCAATCTTCTACCCATTCTTCAAAATCGAAGACAACAAAGCATATAGTATTGAAATCGGTGAACTTGAAGCTGATGCTTCAGGAAACGTAGTAGCATAATCAAATAGCCTCAAAATGAGCCCCTTTCATAGGGGCTCAAATTAGATATAAGGATGGGGAAATCTTATGGCAGACAAAACAATCATGTTAGTATGTGCAGCTGGAATGAGCACCAGCTTACTAGTATCAAAAATGCAAAAAGCGGCGGTGGCACAAGGATTGGACGCTGATATTTTCGCAGTATCCGCTTCAGAAGCAGACGCACATTTGGCTAAGAAAAAAATCGACGTTCTGATGTTGGGACCTCAAGTCAAATACATGAAGAAACAATTCGAAGATAAAGTTGCCGGAACGGACACCAAAATGGATGTTATCAACATGCAGGACTACGGCATGATGAACGGCGAAAAAGTATTGAAAACAGCCCTCACTTTGATGGGACTATAATATAAAGACTAAGGAGTTTATAACATGGCAGAACCAAAAAACCTGGATGTCATCATGCAGTTGATCATGCATGGGGGCGATGCAAAAGGAAATGCGATTGAAGCGATCGAAGCGGCAAAAGCAGGAGATTTTGCATTAGCGAACGAAAAAATCGGCGAATCGGAAAAAGCATTGGTGGAAGCCCATCATGCGCAGACCGGTCTGTTGACACAAGAAGCATCTGGAGATGCAGTGGAACTGTCGTTATTGATGGTCCATGGACAAGATCATTTGATGACGTCCATCGCATTCAAAGACTTGGCGAAAGAAATCGTCGAAATCTATGAGAAAATCGCAAAATAATCACTAGACACCAAACATAGATGGACCATGAACCTCTCATAGGATTGATGGTCCATTTTGCATTTTGAACATAAAAAAACTAAACCGAAAGTGGGTTATACTATGCAGCACAAGAAAATGAAAGATTTTCCGGAAGATTTCCTATGGGGTTCTGCCTCGGCCGCCTATCAAGTCGAGGGAGCTTGGGATGAAGATGGAAAAGGTGCATCTGTCTGGGACACCTTTGTCAGGATTCCCGGCAAGACATTTAAAGGAACGAACGGGGATGTAGCAGTTGATCACTACCATCGTTTCAAAGAAGATGTTGCATTGATGGCTGAACAGGGGCTGAAGGCTTATCGTTTTTCGATTGCTTGGAGCCGTATCTTCCCTCACAACATGAATGAAACGAACGAAAAAGGTCTGCAGTTCTATGATGATCTAATTGATGAGTTGCTGGCGAATCAAATCGAACCGGTTGTCACTTTGTATCATTGGGATATCCCACAATATCTGCAGGATGAGTATCTAGGCTGGGAATCGCGCCAGATCATCGAAGACTTTACCACCTATGCAGAAACCGTGTTCCGCAGATACGGCGATCGGGTAAAATATTGGGTATCCCTGAACGAACAAAATATTTTCATTTCCCATGGCTACATGATGGCGACCCATCCCCCGGCAGTCAAGGATCCGAAACGGATGTACCAAGCCAATCATCATGCGAACGTAGCGAATGCGGCAGCCATCAACAAATATCGGTCGCTTGGTATGGATGGGCAAATCGGGCCGAGTTTCGCTTACTCACCAGGCTATCCTATTGACGCACGCCCAGAAAACATTCTGGCAGCGGAGAACTTCGACGAAATGAACGCCTATTTTTGGATGGACGTCTATGCAAAAGGAGAATACCCTACCGTCATCTGGAATTGGTTGGAAGAAAACGATCTGCAGCCTGAGACCCGACCGGAAGATTTCAAGATACTGAAAGCAGGGAAACCTGATTTCATGGGCGTGAATTACTATCAGACATCAACGGTTGCCGCGAATCCATTGGATGGCGTCGGCATCGGCACACCGAATTATTCCGGCGAAAAGGGGAGTACCGAAAGAGGCGGAATTCCAGGCGTTTTCAAAGAAGTACTGAATCCATTCGTTGAAAAGACCAATTGGGATTGGGATATCGATCCGCTGGGCCTTCGCATCGCCTTACGTCGGATAAACAGTCGATACGGACTGCCGATACTGATAACCGAAAACGGACTGGGTGAATACGACAAGCTTGAAGAGGGACAGATTCATGACCAGTACCGGATCGATTATCTGAACGACCATGCCAAAGCAGTCCAGGAAGCCATCACAGATGGCGTGAAAGTGCTCGGATATTGCACTTGGAGTTATACCGACCTTTTAAGTTGGCTGAACGGGTATCAAAAGCGTTATGGGTTTGTTTATGTGGACCGAGATGAAGAAAGTCCGAAAGAGTTGAAACGATACAAAAAGGCCAGTTATTACTGGTACAAAGAGGTCATAGAACAAAACGGCAAGAATCTGAAGTAGTGTCCTCTCTCCACGAAACCCGAAAGAAAGCGGTGTGGTGAAAACGTTTGAAAGTTTATGAAAGTGTTTTCGACAAACGCTATCATGTGTGTTATAATAATCGCATAGCAAATTATTTTATGGATGGAGAGAATGAATATGGCAGACAAAACAATCATGTTAGTATGTGCAGCTGGAATGAGCACCAGCTTACTTGTATCAAAAATGCAAAAAGCGGCGGCAGCGCAAGGATTGGATGCTGAAATTTTCGCAGTATCCGCTTCAGAAGCAGACGCACATTTGGCCAAGAAAAAAATCGATGTCCTGATGTTGGGACCGCAAGTTAAATACATGAAAAAACAATTCGAAGATAAAGTTGCCGGAACGGACACAAAAATGGATGTCATCAACATGCAGGACTACGGCATGATGAATGGCGAAAAAGTATTGAAAACAGCTCTAACGTTAATGGGTGAATAAACAAAACAACACTGAAGGAGTCTATAACATGGCAGAACCAAAGAACCTGGATGTCATCATGCAGTTGATCATGCATGGAGGCGATGCAAAAGGAAATGCGATTGAAGCGATCGAAGCGGCAAAAGCAGGAGACTTTGCATTAGCGAACGAAAAAATCGGCGAATCGGAAAAAGCATTGGTGGAAGCCCATCATGCGCAGACCGGTCTGTTGACACAAGAAGCATCTGGAGATGCAGTGGAACTGTCGTTATTGATGGTCCATGGACAAGATCATTTGATGACGTCGATCGCATTCAAAGACTTGGCGAAAGAAATCGTCGAAATCTATGAGAAAATCAGTAAATAATAAAATAGATGCATGCGGATATCCGGCGAAAACCGGATATCCGCTTTTTTATTATTCTTTTTTGGGAGAGTGCATATAATGAAGGAACTCATAAATAGTGTCATTTATTCGAGGCATTGGATTTTTATCTTCTAAAAAATGTTGACAATGAGAGGTGTCGGGTGGTAGTATTTAGAAGTTGTCCACGAGAGCAAATAAAACAATTGAAAATAATTGTTGACATGCAATTGTGATGGTGATAAGATATAAAAGTTGCTGCTTCGAGCGACCTTCAATAAATTTTTTTGAAAAATATTTCAAAAAATGCTTGACGGATAAACGAGGCCGTGATAACATGAGTAAGCAATCACGTAATACGTGATGCGCGATTGACCTTTGAAAACTGAACAAAGAATGAACGAACCAAATGTGCAGGGAGCTTAGACTTCGGTCGAAGCAAACGAAGGCGATACATCGTATCGCAAACATAAAGTCAGCAAGAAATTAAGAGCTATTCAGCTTTTCATGAGGGTTTCTGTACAAGAGCCCACATTACATGAGAGTTTGATCCTGGCTCAGGACGAACGCTGGCGGCGTGCCTAATACATGCAAGTCGAACGGTCTTTTCTATGGAAGCTTGCTTCCACTGAGAAGATAGTGGCGAACGGGTGAGTAACACGTGGGTAACCTGCCCATAAGAGGGGGATAACATCCGGAAACGGGTGCTAATACCGCATAGTTTT
>NZ_FJND01000010.1:0-99168 GCF_900067165.1 Trichococcus sp. ES5 | reverse complement strand
TGTATCCTGAACGAGTTTTGGCGGATAAAATATACCGAAATCGCACAAACTTAAGCTACTGCAAAGAACTCGGAATCCGATTATCCGGCCCGTCGCTCGGCAGGCCCAAGAAGGATCAGAAGATTGACAAAAAACAAGAATACAGCGACAACTGCGATCGAGTAGAGGTCGAGAGAGGCTTCAGCCTGGCGAAAAGAAAGTTCGGGCTCAGGCTTATTCGAACACGCCTTGAAGAGACCAGTCTCTGTGTGATTGCTTTATCCATCCTTACAATGAACCTGTCCAAGGTTTCATTGCGCATTTTTTTGACTTTCATCCAATGGATGAGCTCCCCTAGAATTGAACCTCTAATGAAGCCGTAAGCTAAAAATAGGGATTTATTCAGCAGGCATTAAGTATACCTTTTGATTTCATATGAACTTATGTAATTATCGTTATGTTTTTATTAATATTTAATATATTTGGAATGCGAGCAAGGAGAATTACGATAAAAAATAAAGGAGTCAATATTGGAAGGTGGAAATTTGTTGGGAGTGTTTCCCAAAATACTCCTAGCCCAAGCATTGATCCCTTTATATTTCTTAAAGCATATCTACAACAGTGCGCAGGCTATTGGACGGAATCAACCGTTTTGCTTGAGTCCGTCCACGATTTGGCGTAGCGCCTCATTGATTGGCGTTGCTGGGTGGCCGAGCAGTTTTTCGAAATCCTTACTTTCGACATCCAGCGAGCCTACGCGGATGCTTTTTTGGATTTCGACAAGTATAGGGACCACGAAATCCGGCACACCGGCACCCGCCATGATTTCGGCATAGGCAGCGTCATCAACCTGTTGGACAGGTACTTCTTTGCCCAACACTTCGCCAAGCGCCGCAGCCAGCTCTTCCTGGGTCAATGGTTTTCCGGAAAGCTCGTAGATGGTATTTTCATGTCCCTCGCCGACAAGGACGGCCGCCGCAGCTTCCGCAAAATCTTGTTGCAGTGCCCAACCGACTTTTCCGTCAGCTGCCGCTGTCAGCCAAGGAGCGCCAGCCAGGACACCTTGAATGCCAGAAATTTCATTCTCCAAGTACCAGTTGTTGCGCAGGAAGGAGTAGGGAATGCCTGTTTTTAAGATAGCCGCTTCGGTAGCTTGGTGCGTTGGCGCGAATAAGTTTTTGCTTTCCTGTGCATTCGCCAGACTGGTATAAGCGATGAAGGACACGCCGGCGCGTTCGGCCGCAGCTACCGCATTGGCGTGCTGGCGGATTCTGGTTTCGTTATCGCCATCCGCGGAAATCAGCAACAGACGATCGACACCCGCAAAAGCGGCGTCCAATGTTTCCGGCTGATCAAAATCTCCTTGGCGAACGTCGACTCCTTGAGCGCGTAATACTTCCGCTTTCTCCGGGTTGCGGACGCTGACAGCTAGCTGATTTGCCGGTACAGTCTTCAATAGAATCTCCATAACTTTGGTGCCGAATTTCCCTGTTGCTCCGGTTATTAATAATTTCATTTTGCATCGCTCCTATTTCTGTTTACTTTTCATTAGTAACCTTATAATATAGCAGTAGGCATTTTTTTGAAAGTAGGCACTTTTTTATTACCTAGTCACAAAAACAGGACCATTGTGAAAGAGAGGCGTTTATCATGGCAAGAAGTCGGTTTGGGGACCTCGCTGAGGCACAAATAGAGGAGACGGTTTGTCCCGTCACGCAGACGCAGGACATCATTGCAGGAAAATGGAAAATCATCATTTTGTGGAATCTGAGCACGCAGACAAGAAGGTTCAATGAACTCCAGCGGCTACTGCCGAATATTTCAAAAGGAATATTGACCAGACAATTGAGGGAACTGGAAGAAGACAACATGGTTCACCGGGAAGTCTACAAAGAAGTCCCGCCTAAAGTCGAATACTCCCTGACGCCACTGGGGCAAAGTTTCATCCCGATCCTCCAGAGTATGGGCGAGTGGAGCAAAAAGAATCTGAGTGGGAAATAGAGTGACGGCGACGGATGCTTAGGGTGCGGGTTAGCCGGGGGAGCGCGGCGGAATTGGGTCATCAGCTCCGGTTAAGCATCGCTCCCCGGAGGACGGTGATAACTGTCAGTCGCACCTTCGACGAAGCCAGCCTTATCGGAGAAGAAAGATAAAATGTTGGGCGAACTACGGCGAAACCTGCGTTCACCGGAGCAGGGCAGACAGTGCCTGTTTGTGGATTATAGGCTATGAATGAAAATTCAGTACTTAGTCTGATGCCTTTGCGCGCAACAGGGATTATAATGTAAGGGAAAGAGAGGGGAAAGGCCATGAATTTCTTAATGAATCTGATTTGGTTTGTATTAGGTGGTTTTATTAGCTTTGCTTCCTGGATCGTGATCGGTGTTCTGTGGTGCTTGACCATCGTCGGAATCCCGATTGGTATGCAGTGCTTCAAGTTCGCGGTGATGGCGGCTGCGCCGTTCGGTAGGGAAATCCGCATCAGCGAAAGCGGTACGTCGTTAGTGTTGAATATCATTTGGATGCTGTTGGGCGGCTTGGCATTGGCAGCCGAGGAAGCTGTTTTGGGTATCATCTTCTGTCTGACCATCGTAGGCATTCCGTTCGGTCTGCAGCATTTCAAGCACGCCAAGCTGGCATTGTTCCCGTTCGGAGCGGAAATCTATCGGGTTGCATAACAGGCAAGGTCATGGCTGGTATCATAGTGAAAAAATGAGGCTGTATCAAAACCAGAGCTACTAAACTGGTGCTGATACAGCCTCTTCTGTTTGGAAATTGAATTTACGTCCGGAATAACCCGTCAAAACCTTGTTGACGGGGAAAATCAGTTCAAATCACAGTCAGAAAAACCGCCAAATCCGCCTTGGCGGGGAAAGCGTCCGCGGAAAACACGATATTCCCTGCGAAAACCATGTTGGCGGGGAACATCGCCACGCATTCAAGCAATGCGATAATCTCTAACGCTATTGTTGTGGGATATTACTGATTCTTGCGAAGTCCATTTACGATTTGGCTCAAACCCTCATTGATCGGGGTTGCTGGACGGCCAAGGAGTTTTTCGAAATCATCGCTCTCAACATCAAGGGAGCCCACTCGAATGCTTCTTTGGATTTCAACAAGGATAGGGACAACGAAATCCGGCACACCAGCATTCTGCATAATTTCAGCATAGGCAGCGTCATCAACTTGTTGTACAGTTACTTCTTTGCCCAATACAATTCCGAGCGCTGCTGCTATTTCTTCCTGAGTCAATACCTTGCCAGAAAGCTCGTAGATTGTGTTTTCGTGCCCGTCACCGGAAAGTACAGCAGCCGCAGCCTCTGCATAATCTTGCTGAAGAGCCCAGCCCACCTTACCGTTTTCTGCTGATGTGACCCATGGAGCTCCTGCCAGGACACCTTGAATTCCTGAAATTTCATTCTCCAAGTACCAGTTGTTGCGCAAGAAGGAGTAGGGAATCCCAGTTTTCAGAATTGCTTCTTCTGTGGCCTGATGCGTTGGGGCGAATAAGTTTTTGCTTTCTTTTGCATTCGCTAAACTGGTGTATGCGATGAAACCGACTCTGGCGCGCTCTGCCGCAGCCACTGCATTGGCGTGCTGACGAATTCTTGTTTCGTTATCCCCATCCGCGGAAACAAGTAATAAACGATCAACGCCTGCAAAAGCAGCATCCAGTGTTTCCGGGTGATCAAAATCCCCTTGTCGGACGTCCACGCCACGAGCTCGTAATTCTTCCACTTTCTCTGGATTGCGGACGCTGACGGCCAATTGACTTGCCGGTACAGTCTTCAACAGCGTCTCCACAACTTTGGTGCCGAATTTTCCTGTTGCTCCCGTCACTAATAATTTCATTTTGTATCTCTCCCTTTCTTTTATTTACTTATTTAATGTAAACTAATAGTATAGTAATAGACAGATTTTTGGAAGTAGGCACTTTTTTATTACCTAGTCACAAAAAAAGGACTAATACGGAAGGGAGGCGTTTATTATGGCAAAAAGTCGGTTTGGGGAACCTGTAGGGGATCAAATAGAAGTTTGCCCCGTAACGCAAACGCAGGACATCATTGCAGGGAAATGGAAAATCATTATATTATGGAATCTGAGCACGCAGACGAGAAGGTTCAATGAACTTCAACGGTTGTTGCCAAATATTTCAAAAGGGATCTTAACAAGACAATTGCGGGAATTGGAAGAAGACCAGATGGTTCATAGAGAGGTCTATAAAGAAGTTCCGCCGAAAGTGGAATATTCCTTAACACCTTTGGGGCAAAGCTTTATTCCGATACTGCGGAGTATGGGCGAGTGGAGCAAGAAAAATTTGGTGAGCAAATAAAAAGTTGAAGTGATGGGGGAATTAGCCCCTCTTTTAGTTTGGATAATTTGATAGGCTGATTGAACAACTGGCTGTAAAATAATTGATGGTCAAAGGTATCTGTTGACAGGTTCCTTTTTCTTGCGTAAGCTTTGATATATATTTCAGCTTAGGGAAGGAATATGGCTGAAAGGAGCGGATATGTGGAAGCGGTATCAGTTTGTTTGGATAGCAAAATCACACCGATACGGCGAAACTTCATTTTTTTACGAGGGCTAAACACACACGTATGGGTGACCGATCGCTAGCTCGCCGTTTTGTGGAAAAACTGGGAAAAGCAAAAAGTACAAGGAGGCAAAAATATGATTGTTGAAACGATAAAATTGTATCCGGAACGGGAAGACGTCACGCTGACGACTTATGTACTGCAGGATTCGCCGGAATTATTGGACGGCGCAACGCGTCCGGCCGTACTGATCTGCCCTGGCGGCGCCTATCTTTCCTGTTCGGATCGGGAAGCTGAGCCCGTGGCGATGCGGTTTGCGGCGATGGGCTATCATGCTTTTGTGCTGCGCTATTCTGTTTACTTGGATAAGCACGAACCTTACGAATCCATTTTCGAAGGAGTTGAAAGGCGCGAGCATACGGTCTTTCCGGCAGCGATCCGGGACATCGGCAAAGCTATGCTGACGATCCACAAGAACAGCGAAGCATGGTTGGTGGATATGGATCGGATCGCTTTGTGTGGCTTTTCGGCTGGTGCGCACAATGCCGCGATGTATTCGGTCTATTGGGACAAACCGATTCTGACCGATCATTACCAAGTGTCGGAAGAAAAACTTCGTCCCGCTGCTACGATTTTGGGCTATACGTTGAGCGATTATCTGTTCATGAAAGCGACCGAAAAGGATGAAATGGGCACCCTTCTGTTTGATGCCTCCGTAACGTCGCTGCTAGGAGAAGCGACCCCTAGCGATAAAACGCTGAAGGAAGTGAGCCCGGCGTTGTTGGTGACCGAAAAAACACCGCCGATGTTCCTGTGGGCCACCGCATCCGACGCACTTGTTCCGGTCGGGCACACGTTACGGATGGGGATGGCTCTTTCGGAGCGCGATATCCCGTTTGAGATGCACGTATTTGAAGAAGGTCCGCATGGATTGAGCCTTGCCACGCAGGCTACAGCCAACGCTAAAACGTTGGTAGACCAAAATGCCGCCAAATGGATCGACCTGGCGGACGCCTGGCTGCTGAAACGCTTCAGTCTCGATTTGCAGGATAAAACCAAGTGGGATTAGGAAGTGTGCTGGCAAGATCCTGGGGGGGAAAGATGAATAAGAGAAAATTACTCATCGTTTCGGCTTCTCAGGTAACCAATTAAATGTGGGAAAAGCGCAAAAAAGTTAAGGGAAGCCTCGTTATTTCGAGGCATTTCCTTAACTTTTCTTATTTATCCAGATTTGTTTTCAAGGAACCTTAAAACCCATGCCGTTCGACTTCCAACAGCGCAAAAGTTTTCGCTTCTACGTCGTATTCGTACTTGAAGACGCAGCAGTTGGTGATGCCGTTCTTCACTACTTCACGGGGATCCTGCCATGCGCGCAGGAAGTGGATGCAGGCGCCGGCATGGGAAACGGCGAGTACGTTTTGATGATCATCCTGTTCCATGATTTCGGTGCAAGTACGGACCATCCGTTCCATTACCTGGTCGCCGGATTCGCCGCCGTACTGCACAAAAAAGGTGCTCTTGTCTTTGGGATTGAGGTCTTCGCTCTCGCCTTCAAAAGTGCCGAAATGCATCTCCTTCAGTCCTTTCAGGCGTTGGTAAGGCATCAATTCGTTCGTCACGATCTCCAGTGTATCACTGGCGCGCTCGGCGGTGGAGCTGTAGGCGTGGTCGAGATCGATATCATCAAAGTAGGCACTGGCGATTCCGGCTTGCTGGATGCCGAGCTCCGTCAAAGGCGAATCGCAGGCGCCCTGGATTTTTCTGCGGACATTGAAAAGCGTCTGGCCATGGCGCATCAAGTATAAGGTTTTTTTCATATGGAATCCTCCTGAATTGTGAAGCGTATGCATTATCATTATACTACTTGCTTCGGGTGATACGTCAACAACAATGAGGTTTGTCCTCCGGCGAACGAAGGCTATGCCGGAGGACGCTTCACATTATAAGTATGTGCTCCGATTAGAACAGGCTTGCCGGAGAAGAACCTGCAAGGTACCGCTGTCCTCCGGTGGGGGAACTCTCGCCGGAGGAGCGCGCCGATTCCGTCGCTCGGCGCGGGAATTCACTCGCCGCAAATATTTCAGCGAAAAGGCTTGACCTGGAGTTCACTTCAGGTGTTATGCTTAGCCTAACAAGTTAGCGATTACAAATCTACGAGGTGCTTTGTCGCGGAAAGGCGGTATCGATTTGAAAAAAGACCTGCTATTGAAAATGTCCATCCTCTCGGCCTCGTTAGTCGTGGTGTCAGGAGGGGCCATCGCTGCCAATATTCCGGCCATGGCGAAAACATACGCGGATGTTCCGCTCCAAACGGTAGAAATGCTGTCGACCATCCCATCCCTGTTCATCATTATTTCGGTATTGATGAGCAATCTGTTCGCGCGTTATTTGGGTTACAAACGCACGATCCTGATCGGAATCGCAATCGTCCTCGTTTCCGGCATCATTCCGGCTCTGATTGGCAATTTTTGGATCATCCTTATATCGCGTGCGCTCTTCGGTTTCGGTGTAGGCATGTTCAATTCCCTCCTTGTCGCAATCATCAGCCATTTTTACGAAGGCGACGAAAGGGCGGCCATGATCGGTTACCAGAGTGCCTTCGAAGGGCTGAGCGGGATGTTCATGACATTCGCCGTCGGACAGTTGCTGAAGGTCCATTGGCAAACCTCCTTTTGGGTCTATCTGATCGCATTGCCGGTCTTCATCCTGTTCCTGCTCTTCGTCCCGAATGTCGCTTATGACGAAATCGGGAAAGAAAAGCCTGCAGACGGGGGAATGAAATCATCGGCCGTTCCAAAAAACAGCGAGCCCGCTCTCGGCAAACGGGACTTCCAGGGTTACATCGTTTTGTTGGTCATAGCCGTCATCATTTATATGTCCATCGCAGTGAAAGGGACGACCTTGATGACCACATTGGGCTACGGCGATGCGACTGACGGCAGCAACATCCTGGCGCTGATCGGGGTAGGGGCCATGTCAGCCGGTTTTCTTTTCGGGAAAGTGTACCGGATCACTCGAAACTACACGCTGCCGATTTCATTCTCCGTCATGAGCGTCGGCATGTTTTTGATCGCGTCATCGAACAGTGTCCTGCAGACCAGCATCGCAGCGGTCGTCTGCGGCTTTTCCTTCAGGACGTTCCTCCCTTATCTTTTCAACAAGGTCAGCACGTCATCTGCCGGCAATGCGGCTTACCGGACGTCACTCATTCTTGTAGGCTTCAATATCGGCGCAGCCTTCTCGCCATACGGCATCGTGGTATTGGAGTGGCTGTTCCAGGTAACTTCGGTGCGCGGTATCTTCTATATCGAAGCTGCGATCCTGCTTGGATTGGCGGTCTTCAGATTTGTGGTGACCTTGAGGAAACCAAGGGAAAATGCGCAGATAGCTGCGGCAGAATAGAATGAATAATAAAAAAAGACATAAAAAATCACCCGCGAAGGATCTTGAGGTCCTTTGTGGGTGATTTTTTGGGTAGAAGGCTATTTTTTGGTTTGATCGGGAGGGCAATCATTTGTTTCCTCTGGGCCGTCCGCAGTTTGTTCGGGCTTCATCGCTCCCAAGGGAAAGGTCGGTAAGATTTCTTCCGAGCCTTTCAAGCGGTACTTCAGCGCTCCGGATGGGCATGTATGGATGACACGTGCCACTTCTTCAGGCGAATCTGCATCAGCCAGTATCCAAGGTTTTCTTTTCGTGTCGAAGATTGCATTGTTCCCCCGCACGCAGTTGCCGGAGTATGTGCAGACGCTTAAGTTGAAGTAGACATCGACCTTTTCCCCTGTGTATTTTCTATAGCCGTGCGCTAATAGTTCAGACTCGTTCACAATAATGGCTCCCCTCTCGCACCGCATTTTGATAGCGGATTCATTTGTGACTATTATATCACTTTGGCCATGAAATCCGTAAAGGAATACTTCTTTAGGCAAAGGTGGCCATACACGATGATAAGTAGTAGACTAAGTATGGAGAGCAGGGGGATTTATCGATATCCTTGTGCGTAATGAAAGAATAAAAAGATTGAGGTGAGAACAAATGGACGCAGATAGTAGTCAGGGTATAGCAGACAAACCACCTAGGCGCGGTTTTAGCCTGAATGGTTCCGCGTGGAGCCAGCCATCAGGTCTGTTTGTATCCTCAGCCCAATCGCAGATAATATAAACCGGAAACTTGTCGTCTCGAATCCGTCTGTTATGCCTTCAAAAAGATGAATCAAATTGGAGGTATGGACATGGAATTGAACGAAATGATATTGAATGCAGTAGAAAACAAAAATGTTGCAGAATTGAAGGAGCTCGTCGGCGATCACTATCCAGTGGATGTCGCAACGGCTCTGTTTGAATTTGAAGATGAAGAATTGGCAGCTTTGCTCAATCTGTTGGAAGCGAAGGAAATCGCCGCCATCATAGAGGAAGCGGAAGAGGAACTCCAACAAGGCATGATCGGCTTGTTGGACTCGAAGAAAATCGTCAAGTTCTTCGCTTACATGTCGCCCGATGACATTGCCGATATCCTGGGAACGCTCGGTGTCGGACAACGCAAAGAAATCTTGGGAATGATGAAAAAAAGCGATTCGAATGAGATTCAGATGCTTTTGGGGTATGGACCTGACACTGCCGGGGGGATCATGACCACGAAATACATCGCTTTGAAAAGCGGGCTCAGCATGAAAGATGTGCTGCAGGAAATCCGGCGCATCGGCCCTAAAACAGAAATCATCGAAACGATTTTTGTCGTCGATAAATCGAATGAATTGATCGGGTCAGCCGACTTGCGTGATATTTTGGCCTCCGCTGAAGATGTCAGCTTGGAAGAAATCATGAACGACAATGTCCTTTCGGTCCGCCCGGAAACCGATCAGGAGGAAGTCTCGCTTATTGTTTCCAAATACGATCTGAAAGTCATCCCTGTCGTGAACCGCCGAAACGTCATCCTCGGCATCATCACGATTGATGACATCATCGACGTTATAGTCGAAGAACAAACAGAAGACTTGCTGATGCTGTCAGGGGTAAGCAAGGATGAAAAGGTCGGCAACAAAATCAGCACTTCTGTTGTCAGAAGGCTGCCTTGGTTGGTCATCAATTTGATGACTGCCTTCCTGGCTTCCTTTACAGTCGGGATGTTCGAGGATGTCATCATCCAAGTGGTCGCGCTTGCTGCTGCAATGCCGATCGTTACCGGAATGGGCGGGAATGCCGGCTCCCAGACGTTATCCGTGGTCATCCGGAGCATCGCCTTGGGGGAAGTCGATATAAAAAACGATTGGAAATATGTTTTCAACGAGGTTGGCTTGGGATTAATCAACGGGTCGGTGACCGGATTGATCACCGGCATCATTCTTTACTTCAGATATGATAATTTCTTTTTGGGACTGATCATTCTGATAGCCATGATCGGAAATCTCATCATCGCAGGCTTCTTCGGGTTCTTGATTCCGTTGGCTTTGAAAAGATGGGATCTTGATCCGGCGATTTCTTCCTCCATTTTCCTGACCACTGCGACCGATGTATTCGGCTTCTTTCTATTTTTGAGCTTGGCGAAAATGTTCTTGCCGCACTTGCTGTGACAGGCATGCATAAAGAATTATCCGAGAGGCGCTTACGAGATAAGCGACCTCTCTTTCTTTCGATTTATGGCAGATGTTATATAATGTAAGCAAATCAGTTTTCTTGCAAGTTGCCCTATGACATTTTGGAGGGGATGGACGATGTTCAACAGAAATCACAGGATGAAAGTCCTTTTTGCAACACTAATAATAGTGACGGCTATGGCCGGCTGCGCGAAGGAACCATACAGGGATTCCCCGGTCGAAGAATCGGTGGCAACCAAAGATGCTCCTCATACATTGGATGTATTCCATATAGCCTTTGCCCCCGGATCGGATGAAACGGAGCGGACGTTCAGTTGGCATACCCGGGGCATGAACAAAAAAGCCGTAGTGGAGCTGACCCAGCTGGATGAAGAAGGCAATGTCCTGTCGAGCGAAACGTTTGAGTCAAATGTCGAAGCTATTTTGCGCGGCTTTTCAAGACACAAAGCCACCATCACCGGACTGGAGGAGAAACAGCTTTATTCCTACCGTTTCGGCGATGGCCACCGTGCCTGGTCGGAATCCTATACCTTCCGGACGCAGGCGACCGAGGACGGTGACTTCAACTTCCTGTTCTTCGGTGATCCGCAGATAGGAGCGGGCGATGGCGCCCGGATCGATGCGGATGGCTGGGACCGGACGGTGACGACCGCGATGGAAATGTTTCCCGACACAGCCTTTCTTGTATCAGCGGGAGATCAGGTGAACACAGCCTACAATCTGAAACAATATGATGGCTGGTTCTTCCCTGAAGAGCTGACCACCTATCCCATCATGTCCATTGTCGGTAACCATGATGCCGCCTCGTTTGCGGATTATTTCAATGTACCGAATGAAACAGGCTTGGGAGGGGATTCCGAAGGCAGCGATTTTTACTTTTCTTATGGGAACACCTTGTTCATGGCGCTGAATTCCCAAAGCAGCGATGTCGAGGAGCACCGTAAAGCGATGGAAAGGGCGATCGCGGCAAATCCGGATGCCACCCACCGGATTGTGCTCTTGCACAAGTCGCTCTACAGCAGCGCGGACCATGCGCTTGAAGAAGATGTCCTGGCTTTGCGGGACGGATTGGTGCCGGTCTTCGATGAACTTGATATCGATGTGGCTTTGATGGGGCATGACCATGTCTATGTGCGAACCTATCAGATGAAAGGCGATGCGGTCGTTGAGGAAATCGCCTACGATGAGGCAGGTGCCGCTGTCGATCCGGAAGGCACACTGTATTTGACCGGTAACTCAGCTTCTGACTCCAAATATTACGACATGCAGGATTCCTCCGTCTATGAACGCTATGCGGCTGTTGCGCTGCAGTTGGAGGAACCGACTTTTATGAATGTCGAAGTGACCGACGATTCCCTGACTTTCACAACCTATAAAACCGCCGACCAGTCGGTTGTGGATGCGTACAGCATTGTGAAGACGGTTGGAGATGAATGAGCGGGAAAAGCTGGATAGTCTTTTCGTTGCCTGCGGGGAGTTTCCCTTGAGGGCAACGTTTTATTTTTGCGCCAAAATAAAGCCATTTTTTACCGAAAAATGGTATAGTGTCAGTGCGTGCATCATCAAATCAGAGTTGAAGGAGAAAAGAGGAATATGTGTGAACTTAAGCCAAAGCCAAAATCTTACCCAAACGCAGACACAAAAGCAAACGCTTTCCCAAACGATGCTGCAAGGAATCCATATACTTCAGTTAGGTACTCTCGAACTGCACGATTATCTGAATCAGAAGGTTTTGGATAATCCGTTTCTGCAGATGAAAGTAAGGGAGTCGCGGGTTTCCAGAAGAGGCAGTCAAGCCAATGATTTGAGTTGGATACCTGACCGTAAACAATCCCTTTATGAATATATTACGGAGCAAATTATGCTGACTTATCGGGATACCTACCTCCGCACCTTGATTGTTTGGTGGATTAACCAATTGAACGATAAGGGGTATGTCATCAAAAGCATCGAAGAAGCTGCTGCTGAAACGAAGGCCACCCCGATCCAAATGATGGATGCCTTGACACTGCTGCAGCAACTCGATCCGCCTGGCATCGGGGCGCGTAACCTGCAGGAGTGTCTGATGCTGCAGACGGAACGGCGGGAGGATGCACCCGATATCGCTTATATCGTGTTGGAAGAGTCATTTGATGATTTGATCAACAGAAAATGGGGCGCCATTTCTAAAAGATATGCGGTAACATTAGAAAATATCCAATCCGTTTTCGATTTTGTCCAGCATCTGAATCCTTCTCCCGGGTCAGCATTCCAAGCCGATGAGCAAATCTCCGTCAGACCGGATATCATTGTCACCATCAAAGATGCACAACTTCAGATAAACGAAGCCCGCTATGGCGTGCCGATCCTCTCCTTCAATAAAGCCTATGCAGAGGAACTGGAGCAAATGAAGGACAAGGAAGTCGTTAAGTATGTCAGAGAAAAAAAGAAAGAGTACGAATCGCTGCAGGAAAATTTGTTGCTCCGCAGTGAAACGATTTTACGCGTCAGTACGGCAATCGTGCACAGACAGGCAGCTTTTTTCTTTGATGAAGCGCATCCGCTTGTTCCACTGCAATTAACAGACCTCGCCGAGGAATTGAATCTGCACGAATCCACCATCAGTCGCGCAATAAACGACACGTATGTCCAAACAGATTCGGGTCTCTATGAACTGAAGTACTTCTTGTCCCGGAAAGCCAAATCGGGAAATGAAGACGCCATCTCCACAACGTCGGTCCAACAGATGATCCAAAAACTGATTGAGGAAGAGGACAAGCACAAACCGCTGTCCGATCAGAAAATAGTCGATCTGTTGGTCCAAGAGAAAATCGATATCTCGAGGCGGACAGTGGCCAAGTACAGGACGGAGCTCAACATCCCAGCCACTTCGAAGAGGAAACGGTTCGATTGAATTGTAGCAAGCAACAGAAAGGAAGGGAATTGTGAAAAGTAAAAGACTACATTTGATTGTTTTGGACTCTGTTGGAATTGGAGTGGCTCCCGATGCGGCAGCTTGCCCGGATGCGAGCGTGAGATGATGGAACTATTGCAAGAACTCTTTCATGTGAAAGAGAAAGGGAGTTCTTTACGAACCGAAATGTTGGCGAGTGCGACTTCCTTTTTCTCTATTGTGTATATTGTGGCCGTCAATGCGTTGATTTTGTCTCAAGCCGGCATGGATTATAATTCGGTTGTGATTGCGACGATACTGACAACGGCCGTCAGTAACATTCTGATGGGCCTGTATGCCAATTCACCCTTGATACTTGCCCCAGGGATGAGCGACAATGCGTTCTTTACCTATATCTTGGTCGGTGCCTTTGCTTTTACTTGGCAACAAAGTTTATCGATTATCTTTATCGTCGGGCTGCTCTTTTTTCTGTTGACGCATTTCAACGTGGTAGATCAACTCCTTCGCTCCATCCCGGTGACTTTGATCAAAGGGATGAGCGCGGGAGTCGGCTTCTTCCTGATATTTCTTGGCCTGAAGAACGGCGGCATCATCGTATCCTCAGAGGGTACAATCGTGGCACTGAATAATATTTTTCAACCGGTGCCGTTGACGCTCTTGGCAACGCTGCTGGTCGGGCTGATCCTGTTCGTCAAAAATATAAAAGGCAATTTTTTATTAACGATTATTTTCGGTGTTCTCATTTCCATTGCGCTAGGGGTAACGGATATCAGCTCCTTTTCCTATTCCTTCATCGATCTGGGTTCCTTGGAGCCGTTTGTCTTCCAACATGATTTTTCGGGCGTTCTGTCGATGGACTACTGGGTTGCCGTATTTTCTCTTCTGATTTTGGTCGTTTTCCAGAACTTAGGGACACAAGTCAGTTTTTTGACATCCGAACAACCGAAAGTATTGAAACGAACGCTGGAATCGAATGCTTTATCAGTGATGATTGCCGGTTTGTTGGGCTGCAGCTCCACCTGCACAAGTGCGGAAGGCGCAACGGGCATCGCTGTAGGAGGAAGGAGCGGATTGACATCCTTTATGGTGGGCGTTTATTTCCTGTTCACCATCGCGTTGATTCCCTTCATTGCCCTTATCCCGCTGGCGGTCATCTCGGCTTTGCTCATCATTGTAGGGTCCTTGTTAGCGGCCAACAATCTGAAGGGCATCAATTTTGATGATTTCACGGAATATTTTCCGGCTATCCTGATGGTGCTGATGATGGTGTTGACGTTTAATATCGCGGATGGTATCGGCTGGGGGTTTATCCTGTATACGTTCATCAAAGTGTTTTCGGGTGATCGACAAGCGGTATCAAAAATGATGTACGGATTGACGGGTATCTTTATTCTGTATTTCGTTTTGAAATTTATTTGAAAAAGGCAAAAAGCTGGTCTCTTTTGGAGATCGGCTTTTTGCTTTTTGATCGAGACGCAGGGGTGCGGGGCTTAGCTTATGCGGAGTGAATCGCTGTGCTTACCGATTCATCACCGATAAAAAACTGTACAGGAGGGTGAGATTGTCGAATAGTGGACGGCTATTCGACTAATTAACCTCAGCGTAAGGTGAAATTGTCGAATAGGTGAAATCATTCGACAATTCGATTACAGCATGGAACGGAATTGTCGGATGTTGCAGTGACATTCGACAATTCTCCCCCAACGTAAGACGAAATCCGCGAATGTTGGAGGTCTATTCGGGAAACCGGCCGCGCCACACTTTAATATTTTTATTTCGAGCCGTTTTTTTATTATGTAGCCTCATTTCCAATACTGTGTTCACGCTACTGACAATACCTTTAGCATCGCTGTTGAGGAGGCTGAGATCCCCGGTCATGACTTCATAACGACTGTCTTCGTAAGGGGCATCGTTTTTCGCGGCCGTGCAGATCGGATAGGTCGTTCCTTCTGCGGGCTCGAGAATTTTTTCGAGGACAATCTTATGTTGCCAATCATCGCCGAAGTCATAGGTGTAACGCGCCTGATCCTTCTCCACCAGAAAATGATCATGCAGACGCTCCTCTGTTTCGGAGAGGTAGGTCTGTTCATCATCAAAAAAGATACTGTCGAAGGGGGATGAGGCTTCTTCATCAGATTCGATGACGACGTTTTTCTGGCGGATGCCGTTCGATTTCTGGATCCTGAATTCGTGCAGATGGTCATCCTGCCAATCGAACAGGATCTGGATGATTTTGTGCAACTCCAGGAAAGTGCTGGAGCTGTTGACCTGCACCTTCCTCCAGACAGGCACGCCGACGTTTTCGAGCGTGATCTTGAAGGAATAGATTTGTGGCTGCTTAGGTGAGGCTGGCTTTTTCGATTTCCTGGAGGATGGATTCAATAGCTGTGTTAATTCATCCAACTGTCCTTTTAAAATGTCATAGCTTTCTCCGCGTTCGGGAGACCGTTCAATGAGTTGGTTGAGCTCTGCCAAGATAGCCTCTGCGGGAGTTAATGTTTTGCTGAAAGTGACTGTGTATTCATCTGGAATATCCTGAACGGAAATGTACGTTGCCGCGTCACCGGGTTTCTTGAAGTAGTCCTTGAGGGGTGTGCCATTTTCATAGAATCTTTCATCGAAAAGCGAGGTATTCTCAGAGTCTTCGTTGTAAACAAAGGGATCTTCAGACACTTGGTCAGGGGCAGGTTGCGGCTGAATCGAGATGCCGGACTGCTTTTTTCCGTTGGAGCGCATGATCTGGAAAGAATGATTTTTGGGAGCCTCTTCCTGGAGGACTTGCAAAATATCTTGATATAGTTGTTCGAATGTGGAATTGTCCTCAATCCGGATTGTGTGTGAAATCGGTTCGGTCAGCAGATTTTTTTCTATCGTCATTTCGTAAATCACGTAAGAGCCTCCTTGGCAAAAATAATTGCCGCAATTTGGGTGTTAGTATCCCTATCATAACCAATAATGGGGTTGGGAAGCAACCTGATATTTTGCGGATGAGCATACCAGAAAATAGTTATATCAGTATAAAAAGTTGCCGTTTAAGCGGCCGTATCAAGGGGCATGAAAGTCAATTTTGTGAAATATTGATGACGAATTCACAAAATTGTTTCAGTGTGTGTCTAGGTGTATGATAGGTATATCGAAAGGTTGCAATCGTTTCGTATACCCATTTGTTTTTTGAGCACTGTCCCTTCGGATTTGTCTTTCAGAGGAATGGAGTGTTGAAAATGACCAGAAAAAAAGATCAGAGAATGGTCCAAAGCAAGTTCATCTGCCAAGAATGCGGAGCGCAGATGGTGCTTTACCGCAAAAGAGCAGAGCAGCGTAAATTGGGGCACGTCAAACATATGTATTGCCCGAGTTGCAAGGAAACAAAGGCCTTCACGGAAATCAAGGATTGGGACCGGAATGTTGTTTTTTGGGAAGATTATCAAAATGCGCTATTGACCGAAGCGGAAACGGACGAACTCTGGGATTCACTCTGGACGCGCGGTTCCGAATCATTGTTACATGGTTGAAAGGGAGGCGGACAATAATGGATGAAGACAATATTTTTGAGAGTCATGAATTTGAGGCAAAAGCTGATTTTGAAATGGACTGGGAAGACTTGTTGGAAGAACTGAGCGATTATGAAATACCTGAAGAGAGATTGAGTGAATTGGCTGCTCAGGATGGTGGCTTTCCGTTCCTGGAACTGCATTTCCAAGAACTGCGCTATCTGAATTTGATGGATGAACAGCTCTATGTCGGAGAAAACGAATCTGCAGAATTCTACACAAGCATGGCGAACACATACGGCACTAGGGTAATCGATGGGATCGAATATGCCCTCATGGATGACTTCGCCTATCATTATTTTCATGAAATGATGACGGTTGAAGCGGTGGACCGCCAAGGCAGGCAGTTCGTCATGGTCTACGGTATGCCCGATAACTGGGAGGAAATTGAGAAACAGGTAGAGGAAAAGGTCTGGGATCCCAGTGAGGAGGATGAAGTGGCGGCAGCTGATGGAACCGAGACGTGGGAACACCCGGATATGGTCATCAGCATGATCGATTTCCGCAACGAAATCATCAATCGGGCAGCGCTTGAGTTGCGAAAAAATGGCTTCCCATTGGACCTGAATTTCCAGTCCAAACGGATGTTCATGGACGATGTGCTCATATCGAGGGCGATCACACTTCAGATGCCGGGCATAATCGCGGCTTTTGAAAAAATCTCCGCAAACTTCAGTGATGTCGACCACATTGGGTTTTCGATGGATGAGAAAAGGATCCGCATTTTTTACGCCGACACGGACGAAACAATCGACCATATGCTTTCAGCTTGCGGAAAGATAGCGCACGGATCGGCAAAAAAAACCGGAATCGGTGAGGTTTTTTATGATACTTTCTTGGATCGGGTCGAACGCGCATTGTTCGAACTGATCTTCCTTGTCAACAAACCGACAGATGAGTTGGCTTTCGTGAGTGGGGTCGCGATGCAACGATTGGATGCTATCCGGGCAGGTGAACTGGAGTTGGGGGAACTGACCTTGGACCAGGTCAACCGGTTGATGCTCAGCTTTCCGGAACTGTTGAATTTGGAATGGCTGTTCGTTTAAGAAAGTGAGGTTGTTAACGCTCAATCAATCCCCTTAGAGCTTCGTCGTATTCAGCCATGGATTCAATCACACATGCTAAAAATGTTTCCGAATCATTCGTTTTCTGATTTTGTTGCCGGGAAAGAAGGGTGCTTCGCGCATCTGATGAGAGTCGAATGATCCTGGCGGATGCTCTTTTGGCTGAGAACCGATTTATCTTTTTCATACTGTTCACGCCTTTCGAAGAAATGGATTTTAGTTATTCATAGCTTATCAGAAAAACCTCACGATTGTATCAATATTTTTCGTTTTCACCAGAAAAACGCTTGTAAATCTGCCGTTATAATGGTACATTCTCATTATAATCTAATGTTCGGAAGAGAGAAGGGAATCAGCATGAATTATGTATTTATTTCACCCCATTTTCCCAGTAATTTCAAGAATTTCGCGGTCGGTCTGAAGAAGGCGGGCGTGCATGTTTTCGGGATCGCCAGCGAACCTTACGAGTTGTTGGATACGGACTTGCGCGAGAGTCTGACCGAGTATTTCCGCGTCAATGATATGGAAAATTATGACGAAATGCTGCGCGCGGTGGCTTACTTGACATACAAGCACGGCAAAATGGACCGAATCGAATCGCACAATGAATACTGGTTGGCGCAGGATGCGCGTCTGCGCACCGATTTCAACGTGTTCGGCTTCAAAAATGAGGATATGGCCTTCGTAAAACTGAAGTCCGCCATGAAAGAAAAATTCAAGGAAGTCGGTATCCGGGTGGCACGCGGGCGTGTCATCGGCGACTATCAAGATGCCCTTGGGTTATGCCACGAATACGGATTTCCGGTCTGCATCAAGCCGGATTCCGGTGTCGGTGCGGCGGATACACACAAAATTCGTTCCGAAGAGGAACTCGGGCACTTTTTCCATGTGAAGAATCCTTATGAGTCCTACATTCTCGAGGAATTCATCGACGGAAAGATCGTCACGTATGATGGTCTGACCGATGCCGCGGGGAATATCCTTTTCGATGCTACTCTGGTGTACGAAAAAGCCGTGTTGGAAATCGTCGAAAAAAATGCGGATATGTTCTACTATGTCGACCGCAATATGCCGGATGATTTGCGTGAAATCGGCACCAAGCTCGTGCAGGCTTTCAATGTCCGTGAGCGTTTCTTCCATTTTGAGTTTTTCCGTTTGCCTGACGGCAGCCTTGTTGCCCTGGAGGCCAACCTGCGTCCGCCTGGCGGGCATACGATGGACATGTGGAACTGGGCGAATGACGCCGATCTCTATGCCGCTTATGGCGAACTGGTCGCGACCGGAAATTTCACGGCGCAGATGCATTTTCCTTATTACTGCTGCTACGTCAGCCGCAAGGGCGTCCATCCTTACCGCTTCACACATGAGGAAGTGATGGCCCGTTACGGTGGCAACGTGGTCCTGTTTGAAGAAATGCCGGGGATTTTTGCGGCTATTATGGGGGATTTCGGCTATGTGATCCGTGCGGCAGAATATCAAGAACTGATGGACATTATCCATATGATTTCCGTAACCGAATAGAATGGGGGAAAAAAGATGCACGTAGAATATTCATCACAATGGAGCGGCCACCTAAACCGTGAGATGCGTTTCAATCGCTATGGACATGCCGGGAAACCGATCATCGTCTTCCCATCGTCCGGCGGAAGTTACAACGAATATGCGGACTTCGGCATGATCGAAGCCTGCCAGTGGTTCATCGACCAAGGCTTGGTGCAGTTTTACACACCGGACAGCGTGGACAACGAGTCTTGGCTTTGCGAATGGAAAAGTCCTTACGACCGCGCCAATATGCACGAACGCTATGACCGCTATATCATCGATGAACTCATGCCGCACATCAAGTATCAGACCGGTTATCAAGGGCCGATGCTTGCGACCGGCTGCAGCATGGGCGGCTACCATAGCTTGAACTTCTACCTGCGTCATCCGGATGCTTTTGATACCGTCATTGCACTGAGCGGTTTATATGACGTGCGTTATTTCTTTGGGGATTACCACGACCGCAACGTCTATGAAAATTCGCCGATCGACTACCTGTGGAATCTGAACGACGGCTGGTTCCTGGACAAATACCGTTCCGGCAACATCATTGTCGCCACCGGCCAAGGCAACTGGGAAGAAGTCAGCATCAAAGACACGAAGAAAAATAGAAGAAGCGCTGCGCTTCAAGAGGGTCCCCGCCTGGATCGATTTCTGGGGTGAAAACGTCCACCACGACTGGGAATGGTGGCGCGTCCAGATGCCGTATTTCCTGGGCAAACTGAACGAGCAAGGCAAATTGAATTGATGAAAAATCTGTCCTTCCGGCATTTTACCGGGAGGACTTTTTGTTGCGTGACGATGGATGTTGTGGGGGGCGGGCCGTCCGTCTTTTTTGAGCGTAAACATGAATAACTAGCCGTTATCCATCTTTTTCGTGAGGCGGCGGCTCGAAAAGATGGATTCATAAATATTATTCATCTTTTATGCAGGTCAAACATTCGAAAAGATGAATACTTTCGCGGTATTCATCTTTTTGGGCCCTTTTCGCATTCGAAAACATGGATACTTGGCCGTTATCCATGTTTTCCCCAAGCATGCATAATCAACCGGCCACTCGGCTGTTCGTTTTTCCCTGTCAATCCTGTTCGGAATCGTGTGCTTTTCAGGCCGTGGCTGCGGTGGTAGACTTTGTCTATCAAATAAAAGCCATACAGAAAAAAGCAAAGAAGAGGAAAGTACTGGTTGAATTGTCCTTCAGAGAGCTCTTGGTCGGTGGAAAAGAGCGGACGGCAGCACAGGAAAAATGGCCTCGGAGTTGATGCGTTGACAGGGATTTTCCTGCAGACGTATCCGGACGCCCCCGTTAGGCAGGCAACGGTATCGAGCGCAGCAAAAGGCTCTGTACCGGTTGAGGCGGCAAGCGCAAGCTTTTCGCGAAAAAAGGTGGAACCACGATCTAACAGTCGTCCTTTCTGGAACAATCCAGGAAGGGCGGCTTTTTATTTTACATTTTAGGAGGAAAACATATGACAGAGACGAATAGAAAACAATTGATTTTTGACACTTTCGACAACAAGGAAACGGAGCGTGTGCCGGTTGGCTTTTGGTTTCACTTTGTTTTCGGTGATGCTCAATTCCGTGGTTTGGAGGACAGATCGATTTTGGATCGAGTGATCGCGGGGCACAAGGAATTCTATGACGCCTTCAAACCCGATTTCGTAAAGATCATGAGCGATGGCTTTTTCGGGCATCCGAGTCTGTTGGAAAAAAGGATTGAAATAGCGGATGACCTCTACAACGTCCAAGCAGTTGGGCCGAATCACCCTTGGATCACGGAGCAGGTCAAGACGGTGAAACGGATCAAGGAATCCTTCAACGGCGAAGTCGCAACTTTCTATAATATCTTTTCGCCGGCGAACTATATCCGGATCGCCTTCGAAGCATGGGACAAGGATCCCGAAAAATTCACCCGTTTCTTTGAGACCGAACCGGAAGCCCTCGCTTATGCGGCGAACGAAATCGCAAAAGACATCGCAGTCTTGACCCAGAGAGTCATTGAAGAGGCGGGCACGGACGGCATCTATCTGAGCGTGCAGAACGTCCAAAGCAGCACTGCCACCAAAGAAGCCTATCAAAATTACATCGCGCCGAGTGAGTTGGCGGTATTGGCGGAGGCGAACAAAGTCAGCGACTACAATATCCTACATATCTGCGGCTATGAGCATCATCAAAACGACTTGTCGTACTACCGGGATTATGAAGCAAAAGCCTACAACTGGGCGGTACACACCGAAAAAATCAGCCTGAAGGAAGGCAAAGATTTCTTCGGCAACAAAGCGGTGATCGGCGGCTTCGACAATAACACCGGCACATTGTTGGACTCGGGGAACAAGGCGGACATCGCCCGATTCACGGTCGACATCATCCACGAAATCGGCGATACAGGCGTCATCATCGGAGCGGATTGCACTGTCGATCCGCAGATCGGACTGGATCGTTTGGAATTGGTAAGGCAAACAGCGGCAGGCGTCTCAGGCAAAAACAACAAACAAACGAGGTCGCTGCAAAAATAAAACAGGACGGCAGGAGCGGTGTTCGCCAAAGTCGGTCAACCCTGATAGACAATCGGTATTATTTTTAAAATAAGCACCGTGTTAGAATCAGACACATACTTAAAAACGATAGCCATTCCGGTAAGCCGGAGTTCAGGAAGGAGGGGTCCCATGGTCGGGATCGTCATCATCGGTTGCGGGGATGTTTCGAAACAGCGGCACGCCCCTCTAAGCGATAAAAACGAAAAAGTCGATCTGGTTGGATTCTATAATCGTACGATCGCAAAAGCAGAAGCTTTCCAAAAGAAGTACGGCGGAAAAGTCTATCGGACTCTTGAGGAAATCTGGGAAGACGGAACGGTCGATGCCGTTATCGTCGCAACGAACGAACAATCGCACAGCCCCATCACCATCGCTGCACTGGAAGCCGGTAAGCATGTGCTGTGTGAAAAGCCGATGGCGGATTCGGTGGCCGAGGCCGAACGCATGCAGCAGACAGCCGAAAAAACGGGGAAAAAGCTGATGATCATCCATAACCAACGGCTTTATCCCGCACATCAGCTGCTGAAAAAGTTGCTGACGGAAGGGACACTCGGAAAGATTCATGCTTACCGGACGACATTGGCCAACCAAGGTCAGGAAAATGACGGTTGGGGTACGGCGGTCCCCGATTTCTACGATCGGATCGGCCATACGAACGGCGCTCTGACGCAGGTGGGCGTCCACCGTATCGATTTGTTGAACTACTTATTCAGCGAAGATCCCGTCACTGCAGTGTTGGCTCAGACCGCGACACAAGGCAAGCAGTTGGCGGACGGAAGCCCGGTTCCTTATGAGGATTATGCAGTGTTGCAACTCCAACATCGCTCGGGCATCCAAGGAACCTTGCTGACCCACTGGTTTGATTATTCGAACGAAAGGCAGACCGTCATCTACGGCGAAAAGGCCACGGCCGTAACTTATGCGGACGGGCATCCGGTGGCACTTTACCGGAAGAACGGGGAAAAGACCTACCTGGATGATCCCTCGCAGGACGGCTTCTATACAGAACCATTGACACCGATCGTCGACAGATTCGTCGAAAGCATCGAACAGGATACAGTTCCCTTCGTGACAGCGGAACAGGGGATAACGGCATTGCGCATTCTGGCCGCCGCTTACCGCTCGCAAGCAACACAGACATGGATACCCATCGAACAGGAGGATGCATAACATGACAGAAACATTTAATGGAAGAAAAAGAATAGAAGCGGCACTCAAGAAGCAACCTTTGGACAGACCGGCCATTTCCGGTTGGCGTCACATGCCGTTGGTGGATCGGGATGTTGAGGCGTTCGCCGAAGCGACGATCGCCTTCACGGATGAGAATGATTGGGACCTGATCAAGCTGATGTCGCAAGGCCAATTCTTCGCTGAAGCCTACGGAACGCCAATCACCTTCTCGACGGATGCGAAAGAATGGGCAGGCAAAATACTGGACTATCCGATCCGGAGCGCGGAAGATTTGACCCGTTTGGTGCCTCTCAAGGCGGACAATCCGGTGATCCAGCGCGAAGCCGCTTTTGCCAAGAAAATCGTGGAGCACTACAAAGGCGAAAAAGTGGTCGTCGGTACCGTCTTCTCGCCTTTGTCATGGGTGAAGCAATTTGCGCCGGGTAACGATTCGATCGCGCATATCGTCGACGGACCGGAAGAAAGCCCGATTGCAGAATTTCTGGAGCATCACCGTGAGGAATTGAAGGCGGCGCTCGATGTGCTGCATGCCTCCAACAAGGTGTTCGTGGACGAATTGATCGCTGCCGGCGTGGACGGCTTCTTCATCGCCGAACAGTACAGCCAGCGCGGCGACATATCCGAAGCCGATTATGCCGCTTTCGCCAAACCTTATACGGATGACCTGTTGGCTTATATCAAGGACCGCACCTGGTTCAATATCCTGCATGCGCATGGACATGTCGATTTGGCTGTGGAGCGTTTTATCGATTACGATGTCCAAGCCATCAACTGGGAAGACGGCAGCGATCACGCGGAGGATCCAACCCGGTTAAGTTTCCGCAAACTACGTGCCCTGACGGATAAACTGCTGGTTGGCGGTATCTCGCCAAAAACCGATCTGACGTTCTCAAATCAGGCGCAGGAAATCGAGGACTTGCTGGTCGATCGCTTGGCGGATGTCCTGACTGAAACCGGCGACACGGGCATCGTATTTGCGCCGGGCTGCGCGATTTCATTGGAAGCCAACCCGGATTTTTACCAACGCATCCATGCGGCTGCCCAAAAAGTGCAGGCGACCATCCTAAAAACAGCGAACCATTAAACGAATCAGAAACATACAGGAGGAGTAAATATATGAAGCGAAAAAGATTAGTGACGACAGTAAGTTTATTGGGGGCAGCATTTTTGGCTGGATGCGGCCAGATCGGAGCGGAAACTTCAAGCGAAGCAACGAGCGGTTCTGCAGCCGAGGCGGTGGAAGTGACTACGGTGAAAGTCGCGCATACACAAAGTTCCGCACCGATGAATTATGTCGATGAGAACGGCGAATCGACCGGCTACGAAGTCAGCGTGCTGAAGGCCATCGACGAGTTATTGCCGCAGTATGAATTCGAATATGTGCCGACTTCCGACGAGGATCTGCTGATCGGGATCGAATCCGGCAAGTATGCTGTCGGAACGAAAGGCGCTTGGTACACCGAGGAACGCGCGCAAAAATTCATCTTCCCTGAAAATTATATCG
Organism: Trichococcus sp. ES5; assembly: GCF_900067165.1. Taxonomy (NCBI): domain Bacteria; kingdom Bacillati; phylum Bacillota; class Bacilli; order Lactobacillales; family Carnobacteriaceae; genus Trichococcus; species Trichococcus sp. ES5. The sequence goes on along the minus strand of NZ_FJND01000010.1, from coordinate 74,779 downwards.
GTGCCAGCAGCATCGGCGTGCTGATCCGTTCGGAAGATGCCGAAGAAATCACAGATTTGGAATCCTTTGCGGCTGCAGGCAAGAGCCTTGTTCCGATTTCGCCGAATAATGCCCAGTACAACGTGATCGAGGACTTCAACGCGGAACATCCGGATACACCGATCGAACTGACTGCGGCAGATGTATTCGAAATCGCGGATGCCTACACCTGGTTGTTGGAAGGACGCTATGATGGCTATTTCGCCGTTAAGACCGCTTATGAAGTGAATGTGCTGGCAGAAGGCGCACCGTACAGCCAATACAAGGATGATTTTTCCTACTTCGTCTATGAAGCGCTGCCGACATGGCCGTTGTTCAACAAGGACCAACAAGCGTTGGCCGACGCATACGACGAAGCCTTCCTGCAATTGCAAGAAGACGGAACAATCGATGATTTGATGATCGAATTTCTTGGCGAAAACACATTCCAATACGTGAAGGAATAAGATTCGCGCTGCTGCCGGAGAACGGAACACAACAGCTGAAGCTACAAAGGGAGGCAAAAAGATGAATCGTCCATTCGACATCACTTATATTTGGAAGGCAGTGCCGGACATTCTGTCCGGTTTGGGCGTGACGCTGCAATTTTTGATCGGTACGATCGTGATCGGAGGGCTTTTGGGCTTCCTGGCGACCTGGGCAAGGCTCAGCGGTCCAAAATGGCTGCGGGCAATCGTCCATAGCTATATCTGGATCATCCGCTGCACGCCTTCGATCGTCATGATGTTCTTGGTCTTTTACGGTCTGCCGGAGGTGCTGTTGGGTGTCTTCGGCATCGACATCAATAGCTGGAACCGCCTCTACTTTGTCGTCATCGCCCTGTCGCTCCTGTTCTCCGCACCTTGCTCGGAAATCATGCGTTCGGCTTACTTGGCGGTCGCTAAAGTGCAACGTGAGGCTGCCCTCAGCATCGGCCTTACGGAAGCGCAAGCGTTCAGAAGAATCGTTTTGCCCCAAGCGCTCGTGAGTGCGTTGCCGAACCTCGGAAATTCGTTCATCCTGTTGATGAAGGAGGGGGCTTTGGCCTACACCATCGGCATCGTCGACATCATGGGCAAAGGCCAGCTGATCATCGCGCGCAATCTCGGCGGATATTCGATCGAGACCTACATCGCCTTGGCGGGCATCTATTGGCTATTGACGCTGGCGATCGAAAAAGCGTTCAAGTTGGCGGAAGACAAACTATCAGCAGGAAAACAACCGCTGCGCGCGGCCTAAGAGAAAGGAGCAAGACGCATGACCATTGATTTAGCCTATGTGCAGGAAATTCTGATCCTTGTGTTGAAGGGCATCCCGACAACACTGCGCTTGACCTTTATCCCCTTGCTGCTTGCGTTGCCGTTCGCTTTCCTGATCGCAGTGGCAAGACAGCGCAATCTCAAAGTACTGGCCCGTGTTTCCCAAGTTTATGTGTCCTTCATCAGAGGAACCCCTTTGATCGTTCAGATTCTGGTGATGTACAGCATCTTCCCGAGCCTGTTGAATGTGTTCGTGAAAAGCAGGGGAATCGATTTCGACGTTTTCGGCATCAATCCGATCTACTACGCCTATATCGTCTTTACGCTGAATACGATCGCAATCCTGTCCGAAGTCTTCCGTTCGGCCCTCGAAACGGTCGACAAACGTCAGCTGGAGGCGGCCCTTTCGATCGGCCTGCTGCCGATCCAGGCCTACCGTCGCATCGTGATTCCACAAGCATTGGTGGCGGCAACGCCGAACTTGTGCAACAGCACCGTCAATCTGCTGAAATCGACCTCGCTGGCCTTTCTGATGTCGGTCCAGGATATCACGGCCATCGCCAAGACGGAAGCGGCATTCGGCTACAATTATCTGGAGTCGTACCTTGTGATTTTCATTGTGTACATTGTGCTCTGTTCACTCGTTCAGGTGTTTTTCCAATTGTTGGAGCAGCGCTTGTCCCGCTACAAACGCGGGCGTAACATTGCCGTAAAATCAGAAAACCAACCGGAGTATTTTTTAGATGCGCGAAAGGAGCGATACCATGCTGGAATTGAGGAATATTCATAAGAAATTCGGTGAACTGGAAGTCTTGAAAGGTGTGGATATCGCCGTTGAAAAGGGCGATATCGTCGTGATCCTGGGCCCAAGCGGTTCGGGCAAGACGACCTTGCTGCGCTGCATCAACTTCCTTGAGCGCGCCGACGAGGGTTCGCTGCATTTCGATGAGATCCAGACCGAATTTTCGAAAGCAAGCAAGAAGGACATCAATGCGGTGCGGAAAAAATCTGCATTCGTTTTCCAGAATTACGGCCTGTTCGACAACAAGACGGTATTGGATAACGTCACTGAAGGCCTGATCGTCGGACGCAAAGTTCCCAAAAAAGAAGCCATCGAAGCGGCCATCCGCGCCTTGGAAAAGGTCGGGCTGAGCGACCGCTTGGCCTACTATCCTTCGCAACTATCCGGAGGCCAACAGCAACGGGTGGGCATCGCCCGCGCCCTCGCGGTCAACCCGGACGTCATCCTGTTCGACGAGCCCACTTCGGCTTTGGATCCGGAACTTGTGGGCGAAGTGCTGCATGTGATCCGCAAACTGGCGGAGGAAGGCACCACTATGGTCATTGTCACGCATGAAATGACCTTCGCCAAGGAAGTGGCCAACCGCGTCATCTTCATGGATCAGGGGGTCATTGTGGAGGAAGGCGCCCCTGAAGCTATTTTCGGCAATCCGAAAGAAGCCCGCACCAGAGGGTTCCTGCAGCGGATTTTGGCCCGCGCTTGATCTTTGTGGCTGCTCCCTTAATCAGCTCGTCCTGCCGTTCACAATGGGGGACGGGCTTTTTGTGTTGCAGGATGTATCGGTTCTGCCTGTCACACTTGTTCGGAAATCGGAATTATCCTAAAGGTTGCTGCAATGGTAAGCTACTCTTACGAACTATAAATGGAATGACTTCCAATATAGGGTGAATAAATATGGGAATTGTCAGGGGGGAGTATATTGAAAGGTAAATGGGTCATCGCTACAATTCTAGCGATCAGTTTGGCGGTACTCGAGAACCCAAACTAAAGGCTCTGCTTTAACAGGTTGACCAGAAGGTAGTGTTTGAACTGGAAATCATTGCCGAAGAACTGTTCATCAGCGAAAGAGTTGTAAATTTCGGAAATTAAGGTTATGTAGCAAAGGCTGGTCGGATTATTATTTTGATTTATTTAGTAAGTAATTTAGTTTTTTGGGGGTTTAGGTATATAAGTATGAGTGACTGGGAAAGGTGAAATGGTGCTACGCAATTATATATTATTTTATAACTCAACTTTCGCACTTTAAAAATCCACTTAAACCTTTGATATATCAATGTTCTTAAATCCTTCAATATCAAAAATGTACGCAAAAAGACACCTCTCTTTGGTAAAATGTAGTTACCACAACAACATACACGAAAGAGGGATGTCTTATGGCTGCTATTTTACCAGAAAATCAAATCAATCAGGAACTTAATTCTTCCGTTCATCAATTTTTTCGCGAACAGAAACTGGGAACGTTACTGAATCAATCCAACATTCGGAAAGATGCGGGCATCTCACCGGTACTGCTGGTCCAGTTCATCTTTTCATTGGTCCTTCAAAAGAAAAATTTGTATCGGACGTTGGAAGCGGGACGGGAGCCAGAGGCTCCTGCCAAGGATGCGGTGTATCGCTTGCTCAACAACGCATCCTATAATTGGCGCAGGTTTTTGTTGCTGCTGAGCCGGAATGTCATTACCCAGAAATTGCTCCCGATTGTCTCGGAGAACCGCGAACGCGTCCTGATTTTGGATGATTCCTTATACAGCCGCGCCCGCAGTAAATCAGTCGAGATGCTTGCGCTAGTCCATGATCATGCTACGAAGAAATTCGTCCGTGGCTTTCGCATGCTGACTTTGGGTTGGTCGGATGGCAACACTTTCCTGCCGCTTGCGTTCTCTTTATTGAGCTCAGAAAAACAAACGAACCGTTTCCAGGAAATCAATCCTGCCATAGATAAGCGTACCGTGGGTTACAAGCGTCGGAAGGAAGCCGTCAAAAAGTCGACGGAAGCGCTGTTCGACTTGCTTGATGATATAAATCCGCTCCAACTCTGCGCTCAAACATTACTTTTCGATAGTTGGTTCGCATTTCCAAAAGTAATCAAGCGCGTTGTTTCGGAGTATCCACTTGAGGTGATCTGTATGCTGAAACGCATGCACCGCGTGTACTACACGTATGAAGGTCAAAAGTATACCCTGCCTCAGTTGTATCAGGTTGTGCGCAAAAAACGTGGTCGTGCCAAGATCCTCGCATCTGTTGTCGTCAGCTTGGGACTGGACGATAATGAAAAAGAAATCCAAGCCCGTATTGTCTTCGTGCGTGACCGAAATCGCTCCAAAAATTGGCTTGCAATCTTGTCCACGAATGTCAATCTGCCTGAAGAAGAAATTGTGCGTCTCTATGGCAAACGCTGGGATATCGAGTGTTTCTTCAAGGTGGCAAAGTCACATCTGGCGCTAGGAAAAGAGTTCCAATGCCGCAGTTACGATGCGATGGTGGCCCACACGACAATTGTCTTCACTCGTTACATCATGCTTGCACTTCGAACACGCGAAGAGAAAGATCCCCGGACCATCGGTCAGTTGTTCTTCTTGTGTTGTGATGAACTGGAAGACATCCGCTTTGCAGAGGCCATTCTATTGGTATTTGACTGTCTGAAGGCTTCACTGACGGAAGAACCTGTCCTGTCCGAAGAAATGGTGGAGTCCCTTCTGGATAGAGTTTTCGATAATTTACCAACTTTCTTGAAACGAGCATTCCCACAACCGGAAAAGCAGCTTCCAAGTACTTTAGCGGCATAATATTATAGCTGGAAATGTTGATGCATCAAGTCCAGATGGTCTTTTTTAGTGTGCGAAAGTTGAGTTTATAACAATTAGGAGGAAGTAACATGTCACAAGCACTATCGGAATCACAAGTAACAACAAGAAAGAGACCTTTCTTGCAACCAATCATAGGTGTTGCACTTAGTTTTGGGGCTATTTTTTTTGCAACCTATTTGGCCGGGTTGAAAGAAAATCTGCCGCTCAATTTATTTGCCGGAGTAGTTTTGGGATACATTTTGACTCGTTCTCGGTTCGGCTTCGGCGGTGGAATTAAACGTATTTATATGCGGGGAGAAGGGAGCTTATCAAAATCCATACTTGTCCTGATTTTGGTTACCTCTTTCATTATCATGGGGATTCAATGGAAAGCGGCGGCTGGTGGTGCGGTCCCTGATTACTTGGCTGCAGATGGCCAATCAATCATTCCGGGAACCGCAAACGTGTATTTTACAAATCTAGCTACAATCTTGGGCGGCTTTATTTTCGGTGTAGGTATGATGCTTGCGGGAGGATGTGGTTCCGGTACGTTGGCGGACTTCGGTGAAGGTTCCGGGCGTGCTTTGATCGCGTTTGTTTTCTTTGTTGTAGGCGCAGCTCCTGGAGAATATACTCGTGAAGTTTTTGACAAAACAACGCTTGGGAAAATTGGCTATCAATTGCATTTACCGCAGATGTTCGGATATTTCGGCGCCTTTGCGATTACGGTCATCCTGTTGGCGGTCATTTATTGGATTGTCGTCCGCTATGAAAATATGCGCAAGCAAGAAGGCACCTACCTAGATCCAAAAGGGGACTATGAAGATTTTGAGTTGCCGCTTGATAACCGTGACAAAGCTTCTTTCTTCAGCTATCAGACATACCACAAACTGTTTGTTGAGCGCTGGAGCTTCACTGTTGGGGCGTTGGCATTGGCGCTTGGTGCGGTATTTGTATTAGTGGCGACGGATAAAAACTGGGGTGTGTCCACTGCGCTTGTAACATGGAATGTTGCAATTTTCCAATCGCTGGGCTTTGAATTCCCTGTAGAATATTTCCAGTCCCATATCGATAAAGTGAACGCCGGACTATTGAGTGACGGAGGAACAATCCTGAACATCGGACTATTCTTTGGTTCTATGCTCAGCTTCTTGTTGGCAAATCGCTTTTCATTCAACTTTGACTTCAGTAAGAAAGATGCATTCTATTTCGGATTAGGTGGATTGATGTTAGGATTTGGTTCTCGTTTGGGTCTAGGATGCAATATCGGGGCAATGTACGCATCCATTTCCAGCTTTTCCTTCTCAGGATGGATATTCCTGATTGCTATGACGCTCGGCGGTATCGTAGGAATGAAGGCATTTGCCGGTAAAGTATGCATCCTTCCGCACCGAATCGGAAAGAAATAAACATTACTTGATCTGGATCAATAACCTGAAACCTGAATACTGCACATCATAATATATTAGGAGGCCTTTACTATGGGTAAAAAAGTATTGATTGTTGGAGGCGTTGCTGGGGGTGCTTCAGTCGCAGCACGCGTAAGACGTTTGGATGAGTCAGCTGAAATTGTTATATTTGAAAGAGGACCTTATGTGTCATTCTCGAACTGTTGTATCCCGTTCCACATCAGCGGGGATATCGAAAAATCAGAAAGTCTAGTATTGATGACACCACCGGAATTCGATAAGCAATATAAGATTGATGCACGTGTGTACAATGAAGTAGTGGCAATCAACAAAGAGGAAAAGACAGTATCCGTAAAAAATGTGCAGACTGGTGAAACGTACATAGAGGCTTATGATGTCTTATTCTTGGCGCCTGGTGCGAACGCTGTTCGTCCGCGTTCTATTGAAGGAATCAACTCCAAACATGTTTTTGTCATGAAGACTGTACCGGATGTAGCTTCTCTTACTGCATATGCCCAAGATAACCATGTCAAAGATGTAGCTGTGGTTGGAGGCGGATATATCGGACTTGAAGTTGCTGAGAACTTGAAATACGCTGGATATAATGTCTCGCTGATTGAAGCACAGAACCAAGTAATGCCCCCTATGGATTATGATATGGTCCAAATCATCAATCGTGAAATCAAGGAGAATGGCGTGGATCTGATTTTGAACGACAGTGTCCAAGCAATCGCGCCAACTGGAGTGGCTTTGGCTTCAGGCCGCACGCTCAAAGCGCAAGCGGTAGTGATTGCAATCGGAGTGACACCAGAAAACACTTTGGCTGCACAAGCCGGCTTGGAATTGGGCCTCGGGGGCTCCATCAAAGTGAACCATCACTACCAGACAAGCAATCCACATATTTATGCCGTTGGGGATGCTATTGAGACAACTGACTTCTTTACAGGTCAAAAAACACGATTGACTCTTGCTGGTCCAGCACAGCGTCAAGCACGGGCAGCAGCTGATCATGTTTATGGCCGTACGTATGTGAATACAGGCGTCATCGGTTCTTCTAGCCTGAAGATGTTCGGTTTGAATGCCGCAAATACTGGATTGAACGAAAAACAATGCCAAGAACGCGGCATTGTATATGACTTTGCCTACGTTATTCCGAAAGACAAAGTCAGCATCATGCCGGATGCGGAAAACTTGTTTTTTAAATTGATTTTCGCTGTACCGTCTGGAAAAATATTGGGAGCGCAAGCAGTGGGACGCGGGAATGTCGATAAACGGATCGATGTCATCGCAACAGCGATAATGTTGAATGCTAACCTTGAGAGTTTGAAAGAGTTGGAATTGACTTATTCCCCACACTTCTCCACAGCCAAGGATGTCGTGAACCATGCCGTTCTTGTCGGGCTGAATATTTTGAACGGAGAAGTGAAAAAAGTACCGGTAACCAAAGTGCGCGAATTGGTTGAGAGTGGCGAGATGATAATTGATGCACGCGAAGAACATGAATATCAATTGAGCCATATTAAAGGTGCTGTCAATATCCCGTTGAGTCAATTCCGCGGAAGACTGGATGAGATTCCTAAAGATAAACCAGTTTACGTTCACTGCCGTTCAAGCCAACGCAGCTATAATATGGTGCGTGCGCTTGGTCAATTAGGTTACGAGCATGTTTATAATATAGATGGTTCATTCCTAGGTATTTCGGAATATGAATACTTCAACGATGTTACTTTGAATCGTGATCCGATTGTGACAGAATATAACTTCAATTAATACGAAAAAAAACTTCGGTCTATTAATTCAATAGTCAGTTTCAAGCGAGGAGAAAACGATTTCTGCTCGCTTGATTGTTATTATCTGAAATATAGTTTATTAAAACAATTAATGGGGGATGTTTATGAATGTGAAAATAACCAAAAATCGCTTCGAAGTTACGTTGACATTCATCACTTGGTTTACCATTTTTCTGCTGTGGTTTTTGGTCACCAACTTATATGATGTATCTTCCTTGCTTCTTCCGTCACCACAAGAAGTATGGAAAACATTCATCACTATCGTCCGGAAAGGTTACAACAACATTAGCCTATGGCAACATTTGAGCGATAGTTTTGTGCGTCTGTTATGGGCTGTGGGTATTGCTTTTGTGACAGCAGTTCCGCTGGGGCTATTGAGCGGCTATTTCAGAAAATTTCGGGCTATTATAGATTCAATCGTACAGTTCTATCGTCCCATCCCGCCATTAGCCTATTATGCATTGTTGATTTTGTGGATGGGAATCGATGATGGGTCAAAAGTCACCCTGCTTTATCTCGCTGCGTTTGCACCGATTTATACCGCATGTGTCGCCGCGGTAAATAATGTGAATCAGGACTACATTCTGAGTGCGCTGTCTTTGGGGGCAAGCCAAAAGGATTTGTTTGTCAAAATCGTCCTGCCTGCTTGTTTGCCGAATATTTTTACAGGACTGCGAACCGCTATAGGATTCTCCTACACGACACTGGTGGCTGCTGAGATGACTGCGGCAACTTCCGGTATTGGGTGGATGGTGATCGATGCCTCTCGTTACCTAAAATCGGATGTCATGTTTGTTGGAATCATCATAATGGGTGTCACAGGCATTATGATGGACAGCGGGTTGTTGTATTTGGAAAATAAATTGATATTCTGGAAAGGGAAGGATTAATATGAAAAGAAAAAAAATATTTGGATTTATGCTCACTATTTTGGCAGCCGGTGCATTAGCCGCATGTGGCGGAGCCGATGAGACGACGGAACAGGTCAGTTCCGAAGGAGGCCAGCTGCCGAAAGAAATCAATATCGGTTATTTGCGCGTACCAAACGATGAAAAAATTGCCAAGACGGAGGCCCTGTTTGATGAGTATTTCGCTGATAAAGGCATCGAGACCAATTTTTTGGTTTTTGATTCGGGGGTGGAAGCGAACCAAGCCTTTGCGTCAGGAAGTATCGATTTTGCATCGATGGGAAACACCAACGGAATCATCGCCTTAGCAAGAGGACTAGATGTAGAATTGATTTGGCTACATGAAATACTGGGTGAAATAGAAGCTTTAGCCGTTCGGAAAGATAGCGAAATCGAGAAAGTCGAAGATTTGGCGGGTATGACCGTGGCAACAACATTTGCGTCCACTGCTCATTACAGCCTTTTGCAAGTTCTTAACGATGCGGGCATTGCCGATCAAGTACAACTGCTTGACATGAAGACCGTGGATATTGTCGCAGCATGGGAACGAGGGGATATTGATGCAGCCTATACATGGCAGCCTTCACTAGGGCATCTGTTGGAAGATGGTGATATACTGATTTCTTCAGAACAGGCTGCTGCCATGGGCCACAAAACGGCGAACGTATTGCTTGCAAGAAAAGGATTCACTGAACAATATCCAGAACTCACAACTGATTTCATTGCAGCGCTTGTCGCAGGTGGAAATATTTACCGGGAAAATCCGAACAAAGCTGCTGAAATCGTTGCGGATCCATTGGGAATCACAGCTGAAGATGCGTTGGCACAAATGCAAGGTTCAATTTGGTTGACTTCTGAAGAAGAAATATCTGATGAATATATGGGGACCAGCGAAAAAGCTGGTGCTTTTTCGAAAGTTATGAAAGAAACATCCGATTTCTTGTTGGGACAAGGAACAATCACAGAATCCCCGTCGCAAGATGAATTTGATGCTTTTATTAATCCACAATACATTGAAATGTACTTGGAAAGATAAGGATGTTTTGATATGAATTCACAAAAATCTTTAATTGAGCTGCGCAATGTCAGCATGGATTACGGCAACGGAAAAGAGCAGATGTTGGCGTTGGAAAGAATTGACCTGACGATTGCCCCCCAAGACTTTGTTTGCGTGTTGGGGCCTTCCGGTTGTGGAAAAAGTACGTTGCTGAAAATCATTGCTGGTTATCAACAACCAACAACAGGTGAAGCAACTTTCCAAGGCAACCCGATCCAAGGCCCGGACTGGAATCGAGGTGTGGTTTTCCAAATACCTACCCTATATCCTTGGTTAAGTGTAAAAGATAATGTCGGCTTCGGCCCGAATATCAGAGGGTTGGGCAAAAAAGCAGTTGACCAAATCAGTAATCACTTCCTCGAACAAATCGGATTACTGAAAGATAAAGACAAAGCCGTCTTTGAACTTTCAGGCGGTATGCGCCAGCGTGTGGCATTGGCGCGAGTTCTGGCTAATCGGCCGGAACTGATTCTCATGGATGAGCCATTAGGGGCATTGGACGCTCTCACGCGCTTGAATATGCAGACATTGATTCGTGATTTGTGGCAAGAAAACAAAAACACGGTTCTCATGATTACCCATGATGTCGACGAAGCGCTATCTTTGGGAAATCGCGTCATCGTGATGTCCAAGCAACCAGGGAAAATCATAAAGACTTATGAATTGGACTACACGCATAAAACGCTAGATACAAAAAGTAATCGCGTAAACGTAGACGCTGCCTATCTGGAAATAAAAAATGAAATTCTGGATCTTATCAACACAGACATGGACGTTTCTTTAACTTCCAGCGACAACGGGTAAGTCTTGCTCGTCCTACCGTTCGCAACGGGGGCGAGCTTTTTGTGGTTATTGGAAGTATCGGCGTTGCCTATCACAGTTGTTCGGAAATCGGAATTATCCTAAAGCATCCTGTGATGGTAAGCTACTTGTACATACATATCAAAGAAATGAATTCCAACATAGGGATAAAAATAATGAGAATCGTCAGGAGGAACAGTATGTTAAAAGATAAATGGGTCATCACGACAACGCTAGCGATAAGTTTGGTGTTGGCGGGCTGTTCGACCGGGGATGCCGCAAATACGGAAAGCAGCGAAGGGGCAGCCGCTTCATCAGCCACACCTGCCGCGGAGCAAGTCATCACGATCACGAATACGGGGGAGTTGGCTTCCTTGGACAACGCCATCTCAGCAGATAACTCCAGCTTGGTGGTGCTCGAGAACGCAAATGAAGGTCTTTATCGCGTCGGTGACGATGGCGCGTTTGAATTGGGTATCGCCGCCGAAGAGCCTGTCGTCAGTGAAGACGGACTGGAATATACTTTCAAGATTAGGGAAGATGCGAACTGGTCGAACGGTGATCCGGTGACTGCGCAGGATTTCGTCTATACCTACCAAAAAATCGTCGATCCGGCGACGGCTTCCCCGAACATCAATAAACTGTACCCGTTGAAGAACGCCGAAGCGATCAACAACGGGGAGTTGGACAAAGCCGAACTGGGTGTCGAAGCGGTCGATGAAAAGACCGTGAAGTTCACTTTGGGCAATCCGACCGCTTATTTCAAGGATTTGTTGGGGACGTCTTCCTACTTGCCGCAGAACCATCAAGTGGCGAGCGAGTTGGGCAGCGCCTACGGAACGAACAGTGAAAACACGGTGTACAATGGACCTTTCGTCGTGGAAGGTTGGGATGGCACAGATCTGAACTGGTCGATGGTTCCAAACGAAGCTTATTGGGACGCGGAAAACGTCAAATTGGATCAGATCAACTGGGAAGTCAGCAAAGAAATCGCCACGAACATCAACTTGTTCGAATCCGGTGAGGTCCAGTTGACGCAGATCAGCAATCCTTACATTGAACAATATGCAGGATCCGACGCTTTGGTGACGGAACCGAAAGCTCTGTCCGGCTATGTCTGGTTTAACCAAGGCCGCACGAGCACAGCCAATGTCCATCTGCGGAAAGCTCTTTCTACTTCGTTCGACAAGGAAGCGTATGTGGATACCGTTTTGAATGACGGTTCCGTGCCTTCGAATGGTTTTGTGCCTTCCAATTACGCCTTCAATCCGGAAACCGATGAAGATTTCCGCGAAGAGAGCGGCGATTTGGCAGTCTACGATCTGGAAACGGCACAGGCCGAGTGGGAAACCGCTAAGGAAGAATTGGGCATCGAAACATTGTCGATCGAATTGCTGACTTCCGATACCGAAACTTCCAAGACGACTGCCGAATTCCTGCAATCGCAATGGCAAGAGAATCTGCCGGGCTTGACGATTACAATCCGCAATGTGCCGCTGAAGAGCCGGATGGAATCGACCACGAACGGTGATTACGACATCGCCTACGGAACGTATACCCCGAGTTACGCCGATCCGATTGCCTTTCTGGAGATGTATGAATCCACAAGCGGCCTGAACAGTTCGCGCTTTGCGGATGAAGGTTACGATGCCTTGTTGGACGACACCAGAAGCACGTATGCGAACGATGCGGAACAACGTTGGGAAACACTATTGGCGGCGGAAGAAACCTTGATTGCCGAGAACGCCGTGAATGCGCCGATCTATCAAGGCGCCAACGCCAACTTGGTTGATCCGTCCTTGAAGGATGTGCAGATCCAACCAGTGGGCGCAGCGATGTATTTCCGAACGGCTTACGTGGAAGAGTAAACGGACAATAGACTGAAAACAAGCACTTGAGAAAATATCCGCTTAACGGACTTGCCTTCAGAAGGCGACCGTTAGTCGGATATTTCCTTATATTGATATGAAAAGCGTCAAAGAAAGGCGGATGAGGTATATGTACGAAAATTTATTGGAAAGATTCATCGCATACGCAAAGATCGACACGCGTTCGGATGACAGCAGCTACACGGTGCCGTCAACGCATAACCAGGTGACATTTGCCTTGGAGTTGGCAAAGGAACTGATCAGAATCGGTCTGGAGGAGGTCGAATATAATGAAACGAACGGCTTTCTGACCGCGACCCTGCCAAGCAATACGGCAGAAGCAGTGCCGGTCATCGGTTTCATTGCGCATCTGGACACGGCCGATTTCAACTCAGTCAATATCCATCCACAGGTCCATTGTGCTTATGATGGCGGCGATATCGTCTTGAACGAGGCTGAAAAAATTATCCTCTCGCCGAAGGAATTCCCGCGCTTGCGGAACTATATCGGGGAGACGGTCATCACTACGGACGGCACGACCCTGTTGGGCGCCGACGACAAAGCCGGCATTGCCTCGATCGTGACCGCCTGCGAGCAATTCATCGCGCATCCGGAACGGAAGCACGGGAAGATCCGTCTTGCTTTCGGACCCGATGAAGAACTTGGGGCTCGCGGGGCGAAACTGTTCGATGTGGACCGTTTCGCGGCCGACTTCGCCTACACGATCGATGGCGGACCGATCGGAAATCTGACCTACGACAATTTCAATGCGGCCCAAGCGGAACTCACCATCCGCGGCACGAGCGTCCATCCCGGTTCCGCAAAGGATACGATGGTCAACGCTTTGCTGGTCGCCAGTCAATTTGCGACGGCTTTGCCTCAAGAGGAGACTCCGGAACGCACCAGCGGCTACGAAGGCTACTACTTGCTGACTAGCCAGAGCGGGACCATCGATGAAGTTAAACAGACCTACTACATCCGCGATCATGACCGGGAAAGCTTCGCTGCCCGCAAGCGTTTCTTCACCGAACAGGTGGCGGCGTTCAACTCCCAGTTTGTCGAACCGCGGATTTCCTTGACGTTGTTTGATCAATACTACAACATGCGCGATATCATCGAACAGCATCCGATTGTCGTCGACTTGGCGGTGCAGGCGTATGAATCCTGCGGTATCACGCCGGTATTCAAGCCGATGCGCGGCGGGACGGACGGCTGCATCATCTCTCACAAAGGCTTGCCGACCCCGAACCTGTTCTCCGGAACCGAAAACGGCCACGGCAAATACGAATTCGTTACGCTGGAAACGATGGCGAAATCCGTCGACGTCATCATGGCGATCGTCGAACAGAGTGCCGTACTGAGTAAAACTTTTCAGCTGGAAGGTATCTTCTCCTTAACGCAAGCCGTCAAAAATCGGGTATAATATACTTAGCAAACTGCAATTGGGGAGGATGAATTGCATGAAAGAAACGGAAAAAGTATTGAAACAGTTGAACAAATTCATTTTGAATCACGTCGAGGATTACGACTCTGTGGATGAAGCAGTTGAAGCATTCACGAAGCTTTCCAACGAGGCCAGTGCCAAGGGCGAAACGTTCGTAATCGGAGAAATGACAAACGAGGAAAAAGCGACTGAAGAGCTGGAGAAGCTGGAGTTCGCGGCTTCCGAACGCGAATACGCAGCGATTTTGGAGCGTGCCTTGAAGTTGGATCCGGATAATTTGGAAGCCCGGCTATTTAAACTGGATCCTGAATCACTCGAATTCATTCATGAACTCAAGAAACTGGAGACACTCGGAAAGGCAGTGATGCAAAAGCGCGGTCTGGATGATGAGGAGTCCATCGGAAACTATTGGGGAATCGTCGAAACCAGGACATACTTGCGCATCAAGGCGCTGTATGCGGATGAATTGCAGAAACGCCGGATGTTGACGGCTTCCGTGAGGGAGTATGAAGATATTTTGCGGTTGAACGAAGCTGACAATATGGGGATCCGCTACATTCTGATGGGTATCTACTGTCAGTTGGAACAAATGGAAAAAGCCAAAGAGCTTTACCAGCGCTCCCCTGAAGCATCCGCTCAGATGCTGTTGCCGCTGATTCTGCTTTCATTGAAATACGATGACGAGTTGAGCGCGAAACGCTATTACAAAGATCTACAGAAAGAAAACAAAAGCTGCAAAAAAGTTTTTGGCCGGCGGGAGTTTGATCTGGAGAGCATGGTGGAAGCAATCGATGCTGTTGATTATCTTGCGGACAGCGAAGAAGAACTCTACATCGCGATTTCCAATGTAATGACCGACTTTGCGGTCGTGCCGGATATGTACTATTTCAACTGGCTGAAGAAAAATCTAATCAAACCGCCTTCATCTAAACCGTCTAAGCCATCTAAGAAAGGGATCCAGAAGAAAAAATAGTTGCCTGATTGCTCAATAAAAAAGCCGACAAGGAAACGGAATATCCGTGATCTTATCGGCTTTTTGTGTGCTTATGGTTGCTGCTTTCTACTTCAAACAGTCTTTATGGAATTGCAGATGGTCTTCGATGAAGGTAGCGATCGTAAAGTAACTGTGATCGTAACCGTCCAGTTTTTCGTAGCGCACTTTCTTGCCTTCAGCGGCTTGCAGGAAGGCTTCCTCGTTCAGTTGGACATCATAAAAATTGTCAGCTATCCCTTGCGAAATAAGGATGGGCGGAGCTGCAGGGCTTTCCGCGATCAAGCTGGTCGCGTCCCACTCCGCCCAATTTGTTTCATCAGTCCCCAGGTAGGCGGTGAAGGCTTTTTGGCCCCAGGGAACCTGTGACGGATTCAGGATCGGTGCAAATGCCGAAATGGAGCGGAAGCGTTCCGGATTCTTCAAGCCGATGACCAACGCGCCGTGGCCACCCATCGAGTGTCCCATGATGCTCTCTTTTCCTGAAAAATTTGGAATCAGAGCATAGACAAGTTGAGGCAATTCTTCCGTCAAATAAGCATACATCCGATAATTTTTTGCCCACGGTTCCTGGGTGGCATTCAGATAGAAACCGGCGCCTTGGCCTAAGTCCCAACCTTCATCATCCGCCACAGCCGTTCCGCGTGGGGAGGTGTCGGGCATGACGACCGCCATGTGGTGCTGGTTTGCGTATTTTTGGAAGGCGCCTTTTTGGCTGAAGTTGTCGTCGGTGCACGTCAAGCCTGAAAGCCACCAGATTAAATCTGTCGGCTTATTGTCCGTTTGTTGGGGCAGGAATAGACTGAAAACCATATCGCAATCCAGTGTTTCAGAATAGTGGCGGTATTTTCTTTGTTCGCCCCCGAACGCTTTATGCGTTTCGATCAGAGTTGTTGTCATGTCCTTATTCTCCATAGGTCAAAATCGTGCGGATCGACTCGCCTTTGTGCAACAGGTCGAAGGCTTCATTGATGTCGGTGAAATTCAGGTGATGCGTGATGAAGCTGTCCAAGTCGATTTCGCCGTTCATGAAATCCTCAACCATTCCGGGCAGTTCTGTGCGGCCTTTGACACCGCCGAATGCAGAACCTCTCCAGACGCGTCCTGTCACCAATTGGAACGGACGGGTATGGATCTCTTTGCCGGCTCCCGCGACACCGATAATGATGCTTTCGCCCCAGCCTTTGTGGCAAGCTTCCAAAGCGGCTTTCATGACTTCGACATTTCCGATGCATTCAAAACTGTAATCCACGCCGCCGTTGGTCATTTCGATCAGGACTTCCTGGATCGGACGATCATGTTCGCTTGGGTTGACGAAATCAGTGGCGCCCATTTTTTTGGCCAGTTCCCATTTGTCGGGATTCATATCAATAGCGATGATGCGCTTGGCTTTGGCTTTTTTCAAACCTTGGATAACAGCCAGTCCGATCGCTCCAAGTCCGAAGACTGCAGTCACTGCGCCTTCTTCGACTTTTGCCGTGTTTTCGACAGCCCCGAGGCCGGTCGTCACGCCGCAACCGAACAAAGCAACTTTATCCAATGGCGCCTCTTTATCGATGTTGACTAGGTTGATTTCATTCACAACGGTGTATTCACTGAAAGTGCTTGTCCCCATATAGTGATAAATCGGCTCTCCGTTGTAAGAGAAACGGGTCGTTCCATCCGGCATCAAGCCCTTGCCTTGGGTTTCGCGGACGGCTGAACACAGATTTGTTTTGCCGGACAGACAGAATTCGCATTCCCCACATTCCGGCGTGTAAAGAGGAATGACATGGTCCCCGGGCTTCACGGAAGTGACTTCATCACCCACGGCAACGACCACACCGGCGCCTTCATGGCCCAACACGGCAGGGAAAACACCTTCCGGATCTTCACCCGACAAAGTGAACGCATCGGTATGACAGACGGAAGTGTAAAGAATTTTCACCAATACTTCTTTGGCTTTTGGCTCTGCCACATCTATTTCCACGATTTCCAACGGTTTGCCTGGTCCAAAAGCGACAGCTGCTCTGCTTTTCATAATTTAATTTCCTTCTTTCTAAAAAATGGTATTTCGTTCTGTTAAAGAATACTATATAATGACTGTTGTGTGAATACTGACATAATTGTCACTATGGTTAATTTTATGAAAAGAGGCTGCCTGATGATCCAATACCAAGAGAAAGAATTTTACAACACTAAAGATTTAGCGTTATCTGTTGTGGGGGGGAGATGGAAAATTGCCATCATCTGGTCCTTGCTGCACAACGGAACGCTGCGGCTGAGCGAGTTCAACAAGATCCTTCCTGACATCAACCAACGGATGCTGATCCGGCAGCTGCGGGAGTTGGAGCGCGACCTGATCATCGCCAGGACGGTCTATCCTGTTGTTCCCCCAAAAGTCGAGTATCACCTGACCGACATCGGCAAGGAATTGGCACCGGTCGTCCAATCCATTTGCGACTGGGGAGACCAATATCTGAAAGTAATAACGGAGGAATAGTCTGTGATTGAGTCATTAGCCGGAAGAGTATAAGGCTGCAAGAATACTAAAAACCCGCCAAACCCTTTTTGGCGGGTTTTTAGTATCGAAAGGTGAGTGGAGTACCCCGCCAAAAACCAGTTGGCCGCTTATCTCGGCGAATATAAGGCAAAATAAACGACCAAAAGCCCGTTGGCGGGTTATTTCAGCCAAAACGAAAGAAAAATAACCCGCCACCCTGCTCAAAATAAAAAAGTAACCTCCGACCACCATAATAGTTGTACGAACAAATTAAATATGATATCTTAATTTGTAAGTACATCTATTTTGTGCGGAATCAAATGTTAGCGGTTTCAATTATAAAGGAGGCGTTTTTTCATCATTACCAGGTCAAGAATATCCAAGTTATTGCTTTGCGGTATGGCCATCAGCATGGCTGCAACGGTCCAGTCCAAGTCACAGGTGCACGCGGCAGAATCAGATGAGCCCATCACTTTCTCGAATGCATCGGTCCACGATCCTTCCATCATCCAAGATCAGAAATCCGGGATGTATTACGTATTCGGTTCGCATATCGCAGCCGCGAAATCGCCGGATCTGATCAATTGGCAGAATTTCACCAACGGCTACACCAGTACGGACAACACGATTTACGGTGACCTGAGCGGAAACCTTTCCGAATCCTTCGCTTGGGCCGGGGAAGATGATGCTGACAGCAAAGGCGGCTATGCGGTCTGGGCGCCGGATGTCATCTGGAACAAGCAGTACAGAAATGCGGACGGCAGCAAAGGCGCCTACATGCTGTACTACAGCGTTTCATCTACTTACATTCGTTCGGCTATCGGCTTGGCTGTGTCCAAGAATATCGAAGGACCCTACACATATGTCGATACGATCATCTATTCCGGATTCACGGAGGAAGAAACGTATGATGCGAACAGTGACGTCAACAAGCAATGGGAGAGCACAAATATCGATGAGCTGATCGAAGAGGGCGTACTGGAAGAGCCTAATCCAGAGTGGTTCACGGAAAATGGTGTCTACAACAATGCGGAATACACGAACGCCATCGATGCCAATGTCCTGTACGACAAGCAAGGGAAACTGTGGATGACGTATGGTTCGTGGTCGGGCGGGACCTTCATTCTTGAATTGGACAAAAAGACGGGCATTCCGCTTTACCCGGGCGTAGACGGCGTGACTAAGGACGGCCGAATGATCGACCGTTATTTCGGAACCAAGATCGCCGCCGGGTATGGGCGTTCTTCTGAAGGGACTTATGCCGTCTACGATAAAAAAGCGGGCTATTATTATCTTTATTTGACATATGGTGGATTGGCGTCTGACGGCGGCTACCAGATGCGACAATTCCGTTCGAAGTCGATCACAGGACCTTACGTGGATGCAGCAGGAAGCGAAGCCGTCTATCCCGAAACCTTCGACAAAGGTGTAGGCAATTTTCCCGGGGTCAATGACCATCAGGCTATCGGCAACAAACTGATCGGGAACTTCCTGTTCACCCGCGAATTGGGTGAGGACGGAACCGGGGACGGCGTCGGCTATCTGTCGGCGGGACACAATTCCTATTACATCGATGCCAAAGCCGATAAGGAATTTCTCGTGTTCCATACCCGCTTCCCGAACAAAGGCGAGACGCATGAAGTGCGTGTCCATCAGACGTTCAAGAACAGCAACGACTGGCCGGTTCCGACACCGTATCGCTATGCCGGCGAGACGATAACGGAAGTGACCCAAGAAGAAGTCACCGGCACTTACAAATTCGTCAACCACGGCAACCAGATCACCGGCCAATTGACGGAATCCACACTGATTCAGTTGCAGGCTGACGGTACGGTTGCGGGGGCACAGGCAGGCACATGGCGGCTGTATGATGATTATCGGGTTGAGCTGAAACTGGCTGACGGCACTTATGATGGGGTGTTCATCAACCAATGGGATCCGACGACAGAAGCGTGGGTCATGACCTTCAGCGGCATGTCCGAGAGCGGACAGGTCATCTGGGGAAGTCAAACGAGTACGACAACGGACGCGCAGCAGATGGAGAAAATCAAAGCGGAACTTTCTGCGTCCATGCCGGAATCCGTCGTGAAGGACATCGAGTTGCCGACTACCGCTGCGGGTGGAACCACTATCCAATGGACTTCCTCAGATCCTGGGGTCATTTCGGAAACAGGCATCGTCACACGTCCCGAAGCGGACCAACCGGCAGCGATCGTGACGTTGACGGCATTTATCCAAAACGAGCTGCAATCGGAGCAACTCAGCTTCGAAATCCAAGTCGAACCGAAGGAAGCCGGCAAGCTTTCGGCTTATTATTCCTTTGATGAGACCTATCAGAATGCGGCAGGCGATCAAACCGATGCGCAAGTGACCGGGGACCGGATCAACAACACAGGCGGAGCTGTGCCGTTCGTTGAGGGTATCAAAGGGCAGGCTGCTTCGTTCGATGGTAAATCCGGACTGTCGCTTGGAAAGGGCTTGATCACCCAGAATGCCTATACCGTAGCTTTTTGGATCAATCCAGCTGAGTTGAATCAGTTCACGACGGCCTTCTTCGGGGCTGCCACTGAGCAAAGTTGGATCAGCCTGACGCCTGTAGGTCCAGCCAACCAGACGATGCTCTGGTCTGGTCAGCAATGGTATGATGCGCCGATCGGTTCCACTATCCCGGCTGATACGTGGAGCCACGTGGCCTTTACCGTTTCGGATGGAAAGGTTGCCGTCTATATAAATGGCGAGGAACGGTTCGCGGGTGAGGCGTTCCCGAACATCTTTGAAGGTTCAGCTGCATCATTCGGCTTGGCCGTCAACTACTGGGATCAGCCGTTCAAAGGTCTGATCGATGAATTGTACATCCAGGACGGCATCGTCCTCCCGGCGGATGAAATCAAAGCGCTGTACGATGAAGGGGCCGCAGTTAATCCTGATGCGCTCGTCGCCGAAACATCCGTCAGCCAATCGACTTTATTGTACGGCGGACTTGCTATCGGAGTTATGGCCATCGCTAATGTTTCGGGGATTTACTTCAACAAGTCAGGCAAGAAAACAGAAGAGTAGTTCATCCAAATGGGGAAGCCATGTTTCCCTTGAACGGAAATGCAAAGAGGCCGGATCGCTGTATCGGGGCCTCTTTTGTTGATTGCCAACAAGGCCGGATTTGAATAGCCCGGAAGGGTTCTGGCTTTACTTCAGACTCCATTTGTTCGATAATGAATATGAATACGGCTCATTTTTGTTACAAAAAATTTATCGAAAGGAGGATGACGAAATATGATTACACTTTTCCGAACGATTGAGCCGTTGGAATTGCTGTTCATCATTGGTGTGGCCGGCACTGTCTTGACATTCCCGCTCAATGATATTTTGTCTCTGGGCTTCTACGATATCACTGATTTTTTTCTGGGCATTTTGACGGCGAGTCTGCTCGTCAATGCGCTGCAAAAATCGGATAGTTGGTCAAATGCCTCGTTCGCAGTGGCTTTTCTGGTTGTTTCAGCTTTCATCATCGCCTTCAAGATTTTCTTTGTCCTGCCCTTATTGAAGCGCGCGGAAAACAGCACCATCACCAGCTCAAAAGATTTGGAAGGCAAAGAAGCGACGGTGACCGTGCCGATCGGGCAGAAAACGATCGGTGAAATCATCGTATCGACCGGATTCGGTAAAATGAACAGAATGGCGCTCATCTATGCCTGTTCCGACACCGCGGATATTCTGAACATCGCCAGCGGAGAAACGGTACTGATCATTGAAGTCTGGGATAACATCGCCTATGTCACGCCCTACAGAAATGCTATCCACAGCCCTGTGGATAAAACGACTGAATGGAATCAAAAAAAATATAAAGGTGGAAAATAAATGACGAATTTTTTGGATCAGTTTATGGGTATCGGTATTTTAGTGGTTTTATTGGTGGTTGCTTTGATCATTTTCATCGGGCGCTACAAAACGGCTTCGCCGGATAAGGCGCTGATCGTCAGCGGGAGTTTTCTTGGCAGCAAGAATACGCACATCGACAAAGCGACCGGCAACACGATGAAAGTGGTGCGCGGCGGTGGTACGTTTGTCATCCCGGTATTTCAGACAGCCAAGGAGCTATCGCTCTTGTCGAGCAAATTGGAAGTCAGTACGCCGGCTGTCTACACGGAGGAAGGGGTTCCTGTCTCAGCTGACGGAACAGTTATCATTAAGGTCGGTTCCACAGTGGAAGAAATAGCCACAGCAGCCGAACAGTATTTAAGCAAGCCGACAGAGGATCTGGAGAATGAAGCCCGCGAGGTTTTGGAAGGCCATCTGCGCTCCATTCTGGGTTCCATGACGGTCGAAGAAATCTACAAGAACCGAGATAAGTTTTCGCAAGAAGTCCAGGCAGTCGCCAGTGTTGATTTGGCTAAGATGGGCTTGGTCATCGTCTCTTTCACCGTGAAGGAAGTGACGGATGAAAATGGTTATCTGGATGCTCTGGGACAACCGCGGATCGCCCAGGTCAAACGGGATGCGCATATCGCTCAGGCTGAAGCCGATAAGGAGACGCGCATCAAGCGTGCCCAAGCGGAGCAAGAATCGAAGGAAGCCGAAATTTTGAGAGAGACCCAGATTGCGGAATCGAATAAACAGAAGGAATTGAAGCTGGCGGCATTCCGTCAAGAGCAGGACGTAGCCAAAGCAAAAGCCGATAATGCTTATGCGCTGGAAAAAGCGCAGCTGGACATCTTGTTGAAAGAAAAAGAAATGAACGTTGACATAACGGAACGTGTGAAACAAATCGAACTGGAAGAGAAAGAAATCATCCGGAGAGAAAAACAATATGACGCAGAAGTGCGTAAGAAAGCTGATGCAGAGCGGTATGCCATCGAAACCAAAGCGGCTGCCGACAAACAAAAAGCAATCTGGGAATCCGAAGCAAGGGCCAAAGAGAAGGAACTGAACGGTTTGGCGGAATCTGCCAGCATCCTTGCGATCGGGGAAGCCGAAGCGAAAGCGAAGGAAGCTTTAGCGAACGCGTTGAAACAATACGGGGAAGCAGCCATCTTGACGATGCTGATCGAAAAATATCCGGATATCGTGCGTGCTGCTGCGGAACCGATCTCCAATATTGACAGAATCACGGTAATCGATGGCGGCAACGGCAGTCAAGGGGCTGCAAAAGTGGCCAACTATGCCAGTCAAGTCCTCACTGCTACCCAGGAAGGCCTCAAAGAAACGACCGGGATGGATGTGACTGCTTTGATCGAGTCTTTCATCGGAAATAAAAATATCGGCAGCAAACTGGGCGCGCTCAATGACACCTTGTCTGCAGACATTTCAGCTGATAAGGCGATCAGTCCAGCGGCAGCCGGCAAAGAACCGGAATCGGGAGTAGCAGTTTCTTAAAAGTAGGCATACAGCCAAGGCCTAACAGTCAGAATATTCACAAGAAAAGCTGAACGGGTTCGTTCAGCCCTGATTAAGGAAACACTGTGACCTAATCGGTCAAGTGTATCATGCCTCTAAGCGATTGAAATCGCAAGAGTCATGACAATTTAGGAAATCTGTCCACGCAACGTTCCCTACGGTCACCTTGTACTGGGGCTCTAAGGGATGAATCCCTAAGAGTCCCATGCAACTGAGCATCGAAGAGCGCAATAGGACAGATTTATCTAATTTCCGAAGGGCTAACCCGTGAAGCTGGACATCATTTTAGATGCATGAAACATTTTCCAAACTTGTGAAACACGTACGGTGATGCACTTCTGAGTTGAAAAAAATTTATAAATTCCTATATGTTAAAATCACAATCCTTCGGAAGCCCAAAAGCTCCGAAGGATTTTTTTTTTGACCAGAAAAAAACGGGGCGTAATTGTGGTAAAATCATTATATGATAATTAAATCACAATTGGAAAAGGGGCGCGCATATGGCTTATCGTGTTTTTCGGTCGCCTAGCCGGTATATTCAAGGAGTAGGCGCTATAGACATATTAGGGAAGGAAACGGCAGTCTACGGGAAAAGGGCATTCCTGCTTACGGACGATTTCGTTTGGGGCTTGCTCCAGGAAAAAGTGGAACGGGCGCTGGAGGGTTTTCCTTACCATTATGAAGCCTTCACTGGCGAAGCCTCGATTGATGAAATGGTCCGTTTGGCTGACGCGGTCGCCGATGTCACTGCGGATGTGGTCATCGGTCTCGGCGGCGGCAAAATCATCGATGTCGCGAAAGGCATCGCAGCGGCTTGTGATTTGCCGGTCGTGATTGTCCCGACCACCGTTTCCACGGATGCACCGACCAGCGCCATCTCTGTTCTCTATACCGAGGACGGGTTGTTCGATCATTACCGGTTCTATGCGAAGAACCCTGATTTGGTGCTCGTGGATACGCAGATCGTTATTCAAGCGCCGATTCGATTCTTCGCAAGCGGTATGGCGGATGCCTTGGCTACCTGTGCAGAAGCGCTGGCAACGAAAGCCTCGGGGGAGAATGCTTTGGCCGGCGGTTTGCCAACGATTGCCGGCACCGCTATTGCGGAAGCGTGCGAAGAAACCTTATTCCGTGAAGGACTCAGCGCATTCGCTGCTGTCCAAAAAGGCTTGGTGACGCCGGCTGTCGAGGCGATCGTCGAGGCGAACACGCTGCTGTCGGGACTGGGTTTTGAAAATGGTGGCTTGGCCGCCGCCCATGCCATCCACAACGGATTCACGGCCATCAAAGGCGAGGTCCATCGCTTGACGCATGGGGAAATAGTCGGCTTTTGCCTGTTGGTCCAACTCATACTTGAAGAGCGCCCACAAGAAGAATTCAAAAGGTACAGCCGTTTCCTGGCCGCAATCGGGATGCCGACGACTTTGGCCGAGATGCATCTGACCGGAGCCACGCGTGAAGAGCTCCTTGAAATCGGAAAGCTTGCAGTGGCGCCGAGCAACACCATGAAAAATCTAAACAAAAACATAACGGCTGAGCAAGTCGTCGCCGCCATTTTGGCAGTGGATACATTCATCGGAAAGGAAGAAAAAGAATGATCATTGGAGTGCCGAAGGAAATCAAAAATAACGAAAACCGCGTGGGAGTAGTGCCGGCAGGTGTGCAGATGCTGGTACAGAACGGCCACCAGGTAATGGTCCAATCCGGATGCGGTGTCGGATCGGGATTCGAAGACGGACAATACGAAAAAGCGGGAGCGAAAGTGTTGGCAGACGCAGGCCAAGTCTGGGCCGCGGAAATGGTCATCAAAGTGAAGGAACCGTTGGAATCGGAGTACAAATACTTCCGCGAAGACCTGATTCTGTTCACATACCTGCACTTGGCGGCCGCACCGAAATTGACGGAGGCGATGCTGCAAGGGGGCCTGACCGCAATCGGCTACGAAACGATGGTCGGCAAGAAAGGGGACTTGCCGTTGCTGACGCCGATGAGCGTCATAGCGGGCCGTCTTTCCGTCCAGATCGGTGCGCAGTTCCTGGAAAAACCATACGGCGGTAAAGGTATTCTGTTGAGCGGCGTTCCGGGTGTTGCGAATGGGAAAGTCGTCATCATCGGTGGCGGTGTGGCCGGACGCAATGCTCTGCAGATTGCGTTGGGTTTAGGTGCCCATTGCACGATCCTGGACGTCAGACCGGAAATATTGACGGAAATCGAAAATTTGTACGGAAACGCGGTCATTACGTTGCTGTCGAACGAGTGGAACATTGCCCATGCCATCAAGGATGCTGATGTCGTCATCGGGGCTGTCCTGATCCCAGGCCGGAAAGCGCCTACGTTAGTGACCGAAGAAATGGTGAAAAGCATGCAGCCAGGTTCCGTGATCGTCGACATCGCCGTGGATCAGGGCGGTATTTTCGAAACCGAAGATCGCACGACCACCCACGACAATCCAGTCTATGAAAAATACGGCGTCCTGCATTATGCGGTGCCGAACATGCCTGGTGCCGTCGCACGCACTGCCACGATTGCGTTGACAAATGTGACCTTGCCTTATGCTTTGGAGATTGCTGATCAGGGAGCAGTCCAAGCGGCAAGAAACAATCCGACCATCCTGACCGGATTCAACGTGCACAACGGCAAGTTGACGAATAAAGATGTCGCCGAATCGGTCGGTGCAGTCTACACCCCAATCGAAACTTTGTTGTGAAAGTTACCGGAATCCCTGCTATATCAAGCAGGGATTCCGTTTTTTGCATAGTATCCATCAATGGGCACTTGTATTTTTCTGCACAGTTTACTATACTATTTGTACGGACATATATAGAGGGAGAACATACGATGAAAACAAAATACCAGGTGATTGCCGATGAGATACGCTCAAAAATACTTTCGAACGAATTCGTGGTAGGTAAAGTCATTCCGCCCGAACTGCAATTACAGAAGGACTATGGAGTCAGCCGCCATACCGTCCGGGAAGCGATCGCCTTGTTGGTGAATGAAGGCTTTTTGCGCAAGGAGAAAGGTTCCGGGACTTACGTCGACGATACGTATCAGAGACGTGGTGACGGAGTGTCTTCGAGCAAAACGATCGGCGTTATCACGACGTATCTGTCGGATTATATTTTCCCGTCGATCATCCGCGGCATCGAGCAGAAGCTGCGGGAAAATGGCTACTCCTTGCTGTTGGCGAGCACGAACAACGATGTCGATCAGGAGCGGGAGTGTCTGGAACAGATGCTCAGCCAAGGCGTCTCGGGGCTGATCGTGGAACCGACAAAAAGTAACCAATACAATCCAAATTTGGCTTATTATCTATCCTTCAAGGAACGCGGCATACCGGTCGTCATGATCAATGCCAACTATGAGGAACTGTCGGTCCCGTTCATTTGCGTCAATGACACGAAAGCGGGCTATCTCGCTACGAAACATCTGTTCGAGCAAGGCCATCAGCATTTGGCGCTGATCACGAAAATTGATGACCTGCAAGGGAAGTACCGCATGAAAGGCTTCATCAAAGCCCACGAAGAGATGCGTACAAATTTCGATCCGAAAAATGTCTACACGTACACAACAGAGACGAAGGCGCAAGTTTTCCAAACGATTCGGGAGAAACTGGCGAGCGATCAGGAAGTCACCGGAATCGTCTGCTACAACGATGAAGTGGCGCAGGGCTTGATCCAAGCGCTTGCTGACATGGGCAAACGGGTTCCGGAAGATTATTCAGTGGTCGGCAACGACGATTCGTTCCTGAGCACGGCAGGCAGCGTCAAGCTGACGACGCTTTCCCATCCGAAAGAAGAATTGGGAGCGGCAGCTGCTGAATGGATCATGCTGGCCGTACAGCAAGAAGTGACAGGCAACAAAATATTCGAGCCGGAGCTGATCATCCGCGATTCGGTCAAACGGATCTGATAACTGAAGAATGAAGCTGTCCCAAAAACCGGGATGGCTTCTTTTTTTGTGTTCGGACAAATATTCAAATTACTCCTTTACATGTACGGACATATAGAATATAATGAATCCAAGAAGAACGGACAGCATCCGCAAAAGGGTGTACCGCAAAAAGGAGGAAATATTTTGACTGAGAAGTTACAAGCGATAGTCACTGATATCGAATCGCGGCAGACGAGCATCGGAATCGAATTCGGCTCCACCCGCATCAAGGCGGTGCTGATTGACTCCCGCTTCGCTCCGATCGCATCCGGCAGTTACGAATGGGAAAACCAATTGGTGGAAGGCATTTGGACGTATTCATTGGACCAGATTTGGAAGGGCCTTCAGACAAGCTATGCAGAACTGACGCGCGAGGTTAAAGAGAAATACGGCGTGACCTTGACCGCAGTCGGATCGATCGGTTTCAGCGCGATGATGCACGGCTACATGGCGTTCAATCAGGAAAATGAGTTATTGGTGCCGTTCCGGACTTGGCGCAACGCCACTACGGCTGATGCCGAAAAGGAATTGACCGCACTGTTCAAATACAATATCCCGCAACGCTGGAGCATTGCTCACCTGTATCAAGCGGTTTTGAATAAGGAAGAACATACAAATGAAGTCGCTTTCTTTACGACTTTGGCAGGCTACATCCATTGGCAACTGACAGGCAAGAAAGTTTTGGGAATCGGCGACGCATCCGGGATGTTCCCGATCGATGTCGAGAAGAAAAATTACGACGAACGGATGATTGGTCAGTTCGATGCATTGGTCGCAGAAAAAGGCGCGACTTGGAAATTGGCGGATCTGCTGCCGGAAGTACTGTTGGCAGGGGACGCAGCCGGGAATCTGACGGAAGTGGGGGCCAAACTGCTTGATCCGACAGGCACACTCGAAGCGGGCATCCCGTTATGTGCGCCGGAAGGGGACGCCGGGACCGGCATGGTCGCCACGAACAGCGTGGCGGAGCGCACCGGAAATGTATCCGCAGGGACTTCGGCATTTGCGATGATCGTATTGGAGCAGGACTTGAATGAAGTGCATCCGGAAATCGATCTCGTGACGACACCGGCAGGAAGCCTGGTCGCGATGGTCCATACCAATAACTGTTCATCCGATATCAACGCCTGGGTCAAGCTTTTTCGGGAATTCAGCGAAGCTGCCGGTTTTACAATTGATACGGACAAATTATTCGCTACGTTATTCAACAAAGCGCTTGAAGGCGATGCCGATTGCGGCGGATTGCTCTCGTACGGTTACTACTCGGGCGAGAACATCACCCATTTGGCGGAAGGTCGGCCGTTGTTTGTCCGCACACCGGAAAGCAACTTCAACTTGGCCAACTTCATGCGCGTGCATCTCTTCACCGCTTTCGGAGCGATGAAGATCGGCATGAATATCCTGAAGCAGGAACATGTTGCAATCGACAAGATCGTCGGCCACGGCGGTATCTTCAAAACCCCTGAGGTCGGCCAGAAAGTACTGGCTGCCGTCATGGACGCACCGGTCACCGTCATGGAGACAGCGGGAGAAGGCGGGGCATGGGGCATCGCATTGTTGGCTGCCTACATGGACCGCAAGGAAACGTCAGAGAGTTTGGATGCATTTTTGGACAAGAAAGTATTCGGTGCCGATGAAGGCATCACGATCGCTCCTGATGTGCGCGACGTTGAAGGTTTCGGAACCTTCATCGAACGTTACCAAGAAGGGCTGGCGATCGAACAGGCTGCAGTCGAGCATTTGAGTTTGAGATAGAAGGGAAGGAAACATCTTGCTGGAACAATTAAAAGAAGAAGTTTTTCAAGCCAATCTGGAATTGCCGGACCGGGGATTGATCAAATACACCTGGGGAAACGTCAGTGCGGTTGACCGCGAAAAAGGCTTGTTCGTCATCAAGCCCAGCGGTGTCGGCTATGACGACATGAAAGCGAGCGATATGGTTGTCTGCGACTTTGACGGCAACGTCATCGAAGGGGATCTGAACCCGTCATCCGACATGCCGACGCATGCCGTCCTCTACAAAGAATTCCCGGAAATCGGCGCGGTTGTGCACACACATTCGACTTGGGCCACGATTTGGGCGCAAGCTGGATTGGATGTGCCGGCCATGGGTACGACACATGCCGATACCTTCTACGGCACGGTTCCCTGCGCGCGTTTCCTGACGCAAGCGGAAATCGATCGGGGTTACGAGGAAGAAACGGGAAACGCCATTGTGGAAACGTTCCGCGAACGCGGCATCAAACCGATGGAAGTTCCCGGCGTATTGCTGCATGGGCACGGGCCTTTCACTTGGGCCAAGGATGCGAAGGGTGCTGTACTGAACGCGGTCGTATTGGACGAGGTCTGCAAAACCAATCTGTTCGCCCGTCAATTGAATGCCTTCGCGGAAGAACTGCCGCAACGCATTCTGGATAAACATTATTTGCGAAAACACGGAGAAAACGCCTATTACGGGCAGAAAAAATAGAGGAGCTGGAGATATGTTAGAAGTAGGAAAAAAAGAATTTTGGTTCGTAGTCGGTTCACAACATTTATATGGTGAAGAAGCTTTACAAACAGTTAAAAACAATGCGGCTGTTATCGTGGAAAGCCTGAACAACAGCGGCAAACTGCCTTATCCGCTTGTGTTGCAGGAATTGGCGGTAACGCCCGATACGATCACGAAGATCATGAAAGAAGTGAATTACCGTGATGAAGTGGCAGGTGTGATCACTTGGATGCATACCTTCTCGCCAGCCAAAATGTGGATCCGCGGAACGAAACTGTTGCAAAAACCGTTATTGCATCTGGCAACTCAATTCAACGAAAGCATTCCATGGGCAACAATTGATATGGATTTCATGAACTTGAACCAAGCGGCACATGGCGACCGCGAGTACGGCTTCATCAATGCGCGCCTGAAAAAGAACAACAAAGTCGTTGTCGGCTATTGGGAACGTGAAAATGTCCAAACCCAAATCGCGGAATGGATGGACGTTGCGGTAGCCTACAATGAAAGCTTCTCCATCAAAGTGGCGCGTTTCGGCGATAACATGCGTAACGTTGCCGTGACCGAAGGCGACAAAGTGGAAGCACAAATCCAATTCGGCTGGACAGTCGATTACTACGGCATCCGTGATCTAGTGGACTATGTCGATGCGGTCGCAGACGAAGAAGTCGATGCTTTGTTCAATGAATACAAAGATTTGTATGATTTCGACTACGGCGATTATGAGCAAGGCAAATGGGAAGCGCACGTCAAAGTGCAGGCGCGTCAAGAAATCGGCATCCGTCGTTTCTTGGAAGCGGGCGGCTATACTGCCTTTACCTCAAACTTTGAAGATCTGCATGGCCTGCAACAATTACCAGGTCTCGCAGTACAACGTTTGATGGCAGAAGGCTACGGATTCGCAGGCGAAGGCGACTGGAAAACAGCAGCAATCGACCGCTTGATGAAGATCATGTCCCACAACATCGACACCGGCTTCATGGAAGACTACACGTATGAAATGGCTGAAGGCAGAGAAGCGATTCTGCAATCGCATATGTTGGAAGTCGATCCAGGACTGGCAGTCAACAAACCGAAAATTCTGATCGCACCATTATCGATGGGGAATCGTGAAGAGCCTGCCCGCCTTGTATTCGACGGCAAAGCAGGGGACGGCGTTGTCGTTTCGATGGCTGACTTCGGAACGCACTACAAGTTATTGGTGAATGAAGTTCTTGCCTTTGAACCGACTGAGGCAGCTCCGAACCTTCCTGTCGCACGCGTCCTTTGGGAAGTGAAACCGAATTTCCATGACGGCATCCGCGCTTGGATCGAAGCTGGCGGCGGTCACCACACTGTTGTTTCATTGAGTTTGAGCACAGATCAGATCCTGGCTTGGGCAAAACTTGTCGGTCTTGAAGTAGCCTTAATCAAATAGTTTTTTTCGATCGGTTTGACAGAAAATCGTCAAACCGATTTTTTGGAGGACATTTGTGAAAGTGTTCGCAAGCGTTTTCGATAATAAAAAATGAAAAGGAGTAATAAAAATGACTGCATTCGATTCAAAAGCGTATCTGGACAAGGTGGATGCCTTCTGGCGCGCCGCTAATTTCATCTCCGTGGGACAACTGTACCTGAAGGACAATCCCTTGCTGCAACGCCCGATCGAGGCGACCGATGTGAAGCTGCATCCGATCGGCCACTGGGGAACCATTTCCGGACAGAACTTCATCTATGCCCACTTGAACCGCGTCATCAACAAATATGACCTGAACATGTTCTACGTCGAAGGTCCGGGGCATGGCGGCCAGGTCATGGTTTCGAACGCCTATCTGGACGGTTCCTATACGGAAATCTATCCGGACATCACCGAGGATCTGGAAGGCTTGACGAAACTCTACAAACAATTCTCCTTCCCCGGCGGGGTCGCTTCCCATGCGGCACCGGAAACACCCGGATCGATCCATGAAGGCGGCGAACTCGGCTATTCGCTTTCACATGCAACAGGAGCCATCTTCGACAATCCGGAAGTGATCGCAGCGACTGTCGTTGGCGATGGGGAAGCCGAAACCGGCCCGTTGGCGGCAGGTTGGTTCTCCAATGTGTTCATCAACCCGGTCACGGACGGGGCTGTCTTGCCGATCCTGTATTTGAATGGCGGCAAAATCTCCAATCCGACGATCCTCGACCGTAAATCGAACGAAGAATTGACGCAGTACTTTAACGGCATGGGCTGGGAGCCGTTGTTCGTGGAAGGGACCGATCCGGAAGCGGTGCATCCGATCATGGCGCAAGTGTTGGATACGGCTGTCGAAAAAATCAAAGCGATCCAAACCGAAGCCCGTAAAGGCTCCGCAGCCGAAGCGAAGATGCCGGTTTGGCCGGTCATCATTTTCCGCACCCCGAAAGGCTGGACGGGTCCGCAAACATGGGACGGTGAACCGATTGAAGGCGGCTTCCGCGCTCACCAAGTGCCGATTCCGGTAGATGCGCATCATATGCAACACATCGATGCGCTGGTGGATTGGATGCAGTCCTACCGTCCCGAAGAACTGTTCACTGCCGACGGCCAATTGGTGGCTGAGCTGAAAGAAATGGCACCGAAAGGCGACCGACGGATGGCTATGAATCCGGTCACGAACGGCGGTATCGATCCGAAACCGCTCAATATTCCGGATTGGAAGCAGTATGCCGTCGACACGACCGTACCGGGCGCAGTCATTGCCCAGGACATGATCGAATTCGGTAACTTCGCGCGCGATCTGATCGTGGACAATCCGGATAACTTCCGCATCTTCGGACCGGATGAAACCAAATCGAACCGCCTGAACAAAGTCTTCGAAGTGACGAACCGCGTCTGGATGGAAGCGATCGATCCTGCGTATGATGAATGGCTTTCTCCGTCCGGCCGTGTCATCGATTCGCAGTTGTCCGAACACCAGGCCGAAGGTTTCCTGGAAGGCTATGTCCTGACCGGTCGCCATGGTTTCTTCGCAAGTTACGAGGCTTTCCTGCGCGTGGTCGATTCGATGATCACCCAACATTTCAAATGGTTGCGCAAAGCCAAAGAACAGACATGGCGCAAGCACTATCCGTCCTTGAATTTGATCGCGACTTCTACCGTTTTCCAACAAGACCACAATGGTTACACCCACCAAGATCCGGGTTTGTTGACGCACTTGGCTGAGAAGAAACCGGAATTCATCCGCGAATACTTGCCGGCGGATGCGAACTCCTTGATGGCCGTGATGGCGGAAACGATGGCTTCCGAAGAACAGATCAACCTGATCGTATCTTCGAAACACCCGCGTCCGCAATTCTACTCTGCTGAAGAAGCAGAAGTATTGGTGAAGGATGGCCTGAAAGTGATCGACTGGGCTTCGACTTGCGGTGACGAAGAACCGGATGTCGTGATCGCAGCAGCGGGAACGGAACCGAACCTGGAGGCACTTGCGGCCGTCACGATTCTGCACAAGCAGTTCCCGACATTGAAGATCCGTTTCATCAACATCGTGGATCTGTTGAAACTGCGCCATCCGGATGTGGATCCGCGCGGCTTGAGCGATGAAGCCTTCGACGCCTATTTCACGGCCGACAAACCAGTCATCTTTGCTTTCCACGGTTTTGAAGGCTTGATCCGTGACATCTTCTTTGATCGCCACAACCATAACCTGCACATCCATGGCTACCGCGAGAATGGGGACATCACGACACCATTCGACATGCGCGTCTTGTCCGAGATGGACCGTTTCCACCTGGCGCAGGATGCGGCAAACGCCGTCTACGGCGAAGAAGCGGCAACCTTCTCGCAACGGATGACGGAAACGGTTGATTTCCATCACCGCTTCATCCGCGAGAACGGCGAGGACATTGCGGAAGTGATGGAATGGAAATGGGAAGCTTTGGAAGTTGCCGCAGCAGCCAAAGAGCTGGTCGCAAACAAAGCGGACTGACGTAAGAAAGACTGTTAAAAAATCAAAAAGATGCGTTCCCGGCCTTGGAGCAGTTGCTCCTAGGCGCGGTAGCGCATCTTTTTCCGGTATTTTTTTGTAAATGAAGAAGTTGCCGAGCGATACGGCAATAACTATGCTAGTGGGAGCGCGCTGCGCTGAGGTTGTCCGATATGATCGGATTATCGGACATCGCGATCAGCTGAAACAAGTTGAATGTCCGATATGATTGGGTTATCGGACAACGCGATCAGCCGAAACAAGTTGGATGTCCGATTCGATCGGGTTATCGGACATCGCGATCAGCTGAAACAAGTTGAATGTCCGATATGATCGGGTTATCGGACAATGCGATTAGCCAAAGCAAGTTGGATGTCCGATTCTATGGATTAATCGGACAATCCGATCCAAGCCCGCACACTGTTTGTCCGATTCTTCTGCATTATCGGACAATTACGACGGATAATGCGTTGCATCAGCTCGAAAAGCTTCACACGGCCTGCAGCAGGTCGTATTGGGATTGGTAGAGATGGTGATACAGGCCTTTTTTGGCCATCAGCTCTTCATGGGTGCCGGCTTCGGCGATATTGCCTCCTGCCACGTAGAAGATCCGGGAGCTGTTTTTGATTGTCGACAGCCGGTGGGCAATGATGAAGGAAGTCCGGTCTTTCAGCAGTTTCTGGAGGCCTTCCTGCAGCAGTTCTTCGGTCCTGGTATCGATGCTGGCGGTAGCTTCGTCGAGAATCAGGATCTTCGGATCGGCAAGCAGGGCCCTGGCAAAGGAGAGCAATTGTCGTTGGCCAGCCGATAGGGTACTGCCGCGCTCTTCAACAACGGTGTGGTAGCCGTCCTTCAGGTTTTGAATGAAATCATGGGCGCGTACAACTTTCGCGGCTGCGATCACTTCCTCCTCGGTTGCATCGAGCTTGCCGTAGCGGATGTTTTCCAGAATCGTACCGGAGAAGATGAAGGTATCCTGCAGCATGACGCCCATTTGGCTGCGCAAGGAGCCGAGGGTGACATCGCGGACGTCGTGACCATCGATTTTGACGCTGCCTTCATTGATGTCGTAGAACCGGCTCAGCAGATTGATGACGGTCGTTTTGCCCGCACCTGTTGGACCGACTAAAGCGATGCTCTGTCCCGGTTCGATATGGAAGTTGACCTTGTGCAAAATATCTTTGCCTTCCTCATAACGGAAGGTTACATTTTCGAAGTCGACTGCGCCTTTGACTGGCGGCAACTCGTAGGCGTCCGGCGCATCCTGGATGGAAGGCACCTCGTCCAATGTTTCGAAGATGCGCTCCAAATAGGCCGTGGCAGTGATCAAGGAATTATAGAAGTTCCCGATATTGATGACGGGATTCCAGAAATTGTTGATGTAGCCGATGAAGGCGATCAATGTTCCGGTCGAAACGGACACACCGATCTGACGGATGCCCACAAAATAGATCAGGCAGGTCGTCAGTACCGAAATATTCAGTACACCGGGCCACATCAGGAATTGGATTTTGACGGCTTTCATCCAAGACGTCCGGTATTCCTCGCTGACTTCATTGAAGATGTCATAATTGACCTGTTCGCGGGCAAACGATTGGGTGATTTTGATTCCCGAAATGCTTTCGTGGATATAGGCGTTGAGGTTGGACTGTTTGTTGCTCAAAATCTGAAAGGCTATCCGCTGGCGCTTTTTGATGAACAGCACCAGTCCGAAGAGAACCGGCAAAAGAGCCATGCTGTAAAGCGTCAAGCGCACATCGATGAGAAGCATGAAGCCCAATGTGATCACTACATTGAAAAGGTCAGAAATCAGATTGATGAGCCCATTGCTCAGCAGGTCGCTCAGCGTATTGATGTAATTGACTACGCGGATCAAAATCTTGCCGTGTGGCCGGTTGTCGAAGTAAGCAAACGGCAGGCGCTGCAGATGTGCAAAAATATCGTAGCGCATGTCTTTCAGAATGTCCTGGCCGACTTCGGTGATGGCATAGATCCGATAGCGCATGCACCAGCCGATCAGCACAAGGGAAAGGATGAAGATTCCACCCAAACCCAACAGCTGGGGCACATTTCCTGACGGTATCAGGTCATCGATTGCAATTTTTGTGAAATAAGGTCCCGCCATGCCGGCGATGTTCGCCACAATGATGACAGCCAATATTTTTGAAATTGGTTTTTTGTAGGGGCGGATATAGCCGGCCAAGCGCCGGTAATGTCCCCAATTGAATTCTTGTTCTAAGCTTTCGTCGACATCATACGTATTGCGTGCCATTGATTTCCCCTCCAGTCAATCCGAGTTGTTTGCAGTAAACGTCATAGTATTTGCCTCGATTGGCCAAAAGTTCCGCATGGGTTCCTTGTTCGACGACTTGGCCTTTTTCCATCATCAGGATCAGATCTGCCTCCCGCACCGACGAAATCCGGTGGGCGATGATGAAGGTCGTTTTGTTTTCCGTCAATCCAAGCAACTCCTGTTGGATCTTCGATTCGGTTTCCATGTCGACCGCGGAAGTGGTGTCATCCAAAATAAGGATGGCCGGATCCTTCGCCAATGCCCGTGCCAAAGAAATACGCTGCTTTTGCCCCCCAGACAAACCGACTCCGCGTTCGCCGACAATCGTGTCGTATCCTTGGGGCATACTTGTGATGAAGCCATCCGCATCTGCGATCCGGGCCATTTGTTGGATGTAGGAACGGTCCACCTGCGGATTGCCGAAAGCGATGTTGTCCTCGATCGTATCGGAAAACAGGAAAACGTCCTGCATGACCATGGCGATGTTCTCCCGCAATTGGCGGACCGGGTAGTCTTTGGCACTTTTGCCATCGATCAGGACGGTTCCCGAAGTGGGATCGTAGAATCTTCCCACCAGATTAACAAGCGTTGTCTTGCCTGAGCCTGTTTCGCCCAAGATCCCCAACGTCTGTCCGGGACCTACCGTAAAGGAGACGTGCGACAGGATATCCGTTCCGGGGTCATCGGAGAAGGCGAAAGAGACATCGTCGAATGTGACGGTCCCCTTGATCCGCTGGTGCTCTTGGACAGCCGTTACCGGAATCCGCGCCTCTGTGTCCAACATGTCACGGATTTTGACGCAGGCGGCGGAGAAGCGTTGTACATCGTTGATGAGCCATCCGCTCATGCGCATTGGCATGTTCAGCATCCATAGGAAGCCATTGAAGGCGACCAGATCTCCCATCGACATTTCCCCGCGGATGACGTACAAGCCGCCGAGCACCAAAGCTATCGCGTTCAGTGTCCCGGCAAAGCCGTCGAGCCAAGGAAGATACGTGCGGGATACGGAAGCGGAATCCAGATTGCGGCGCTTGAAGTCCTCGTTGTGCTTCGTGAATTTTTCGATTTCATGGTCTTCCCTCGCGAACGCTTTGACGATGCGGTTGCCGCCTATGTTTTCTTCCACCATCGAATTCAGGCGGGAGAAGCTTTCCCTGATCTGGAAAAACAGCGGGAAGGCTTTCTGGGACATCTTTTGCGTCAGGATGAAGATGATTGGCGTGACGGCCACCAAAGCCAGCATCAGCGGAAGGTGGATTGTGCCCATGACTGCGACGGCCATCACGAACCAGAGGATGCTTTCCAGGATGTTGTAGGTGACCCAGGAAACAAAGTGACGGATAGCATCGGTATCCCCGGTCATCCGGGCCATGATATCCCCGACCCGGGTATGGTTGAAGAAGTCGAAGTCCAACTCCTGCAGTTTCCGGTACATATCCTGGCGCAGCACAAAGAGTGTGTTTTGGCCGATCCGCTCAAACAGGATCTGGTAGCTGTAGCGGATGGTCGTCCGGAAGAGCGTGATGCCGATCATCAATGCCAAAATCGGCACCAATAAATTATCCTGCCCGCCATCGATGACTTTGTCGATCAGTTCCCCCGCCAAGAGCGGATTGATGATGATCAGGAGGGCATTCAGGAAAATAAATAATAAAGCCAGTAAGCTTTTGGATTTGTATGCCCGTGCGTAGCGCCAAATCCATTGATAATGATTCATGAGACAGTCCTCCTCAAAAAAGTGTATGTTAACAGGTTACTGTTTTTTTTAGGAATGAGAATGGCTTTTCTTCGTCAGATTCCTGTACAATATAAGGGTATTCAACAGAAAGGACTTTTGCGATGGCCTACACACACGTACAAACATTCAATCCCGAAATTCTCTATGCTTTCGATCCGCTGAACGAAGCCGGAAACTATTCCAAAACGCACAGCCACAACTTTTTGGAAATCAGCATCCTGCTCGAAGGGGAAGCAGATTACTTGGTGGATGGGGAACGGCAGGACGTGGGAACCGGCACCGTCATGCTGTTCAATCCGGGAGTGAAACATGCGGAGCGGCAAAAAGAGGGCACATTTTCCCATCAACTGCATATCGGATTGACAAACGTCTCACTGAACGGACTTCCCCGTAATCATTTTCCGAACAAACGCGCATTGCTGGATCTTGGCTGTTATGCGGATGCCTTCATGGAGAAGGCCTGGCGGGTGACGAAGGAGTTCAACGAGCAGCGGAGCGAATATCAGCTGATGGGCAAAGGGCTGATATTGGAGATGCTGGGGTTGTTGCTGCGCAGTCTGGAGGACGGATCCGACAATACGATCCCTTCGGCACTTTCGCAGACGGCCGTGCGTCAACAGCATCTGGTGAATCATGCTGTCTATTATCTGGAAAACCACCATTCCGAAGAAATCACACTGGAACAATTGGCGCAGCAACTCTTCGTCAGCCCGGCCCATCTTTCAAAAATCTTCAAGGAAGCTACCGGATTGAGTCCGATCCATTACCTGATCCACGTGCGCCTGAAGCATGCGAAGGAACTGCTTAAGCAGGAAGAATGGACCATCAAAGAAGTGGCACAGGCTGTCGGTTACCAGGACGCGTACCACTTCAGCAAACTATTCAAGAAATACTACGGGACTGCGCCTTCGCAAATTGCCAAGGAAGAGCGAACGGTATAGCGAGTATCGTCAACAAGAAAAGAGGCTGTATCAGAACCAGAACAGAATTTTCTGGATTTGATACAGCCTCTTTATGTGGAAATTTAATTTACGCTCAGAGATACCCCGCCAAAAACCATTTGGCGGGCAAAAATGTCCAAGGGAAACACGAGATAGCCCGCCAAAACCTATTAGGCGGGGTAAAACGTCCGAAGGCAACACGATATTTCCCTTCAAAGACAATTTGGCGGGGAATTTCACGCCCTAACCCCCTAAACGGGATTCATCACGCTCTCGTGTGGCTCCGGCGGAATTCTTTGGGTGTCTGGCCTTCCCTCTTTTTGAAGAGGTAGCTGAAATAATTGGGATCGTTGTAGCCGATGTCCATCGCGATGGCGGACAGCTTATCATCCGTCCCGGCCAACAACTCCTTGGCATGCTGCAGGCGGCATTCGGTCAGGAAGTCGATGAAGGTCTGCCCCAAAGATTGCGAAAAGATGGTGCTGAAGTGCGAAGGACTCAGGTTTACGGCATCGGCCACGACATTCAGGGAGATATCCGGATCGGTGAAGTTCTCCTTGATGAATCCCAAGGCTTTTTGGATGACGCTCTGATACTTCATCATGGAGGGGTTGATGTGGGCCGCCATCAGAAAAGCCAACAGCTTTTCGATGATTTGGGTATACTCCGCGGCATCGGCAGCCACTGCCGCCAGCTGGTCAAGGTCATTCATTTTTTCAAGCAAAGGTTGCTCCGAACCGGGATTCTTTTTTTGGACAAGATGGCCCAACTCGGTCAGCACGAAAAAGCGGAAGAGGCGGTTGCGTTCTTCGGTATCCCCGGGTGTTCCCTGAAGCTCCAGCACCAGCTCCTCCAGTTCATCCGCTTCGGTCTGGGCGATTTTTTGGGCCAGATCGAGCTTGAAAGGATTCGTCGGGGAAACTTCGCCGTCCTTGATGTCGTCCTCGTAGCTGATGATCCGTTCGGTCCGCAGCACCCCGTAAGTCTGGAGCATATTCTGCGTGTAGCGGTAGGCTTGCGGGATTTCGCTGAGCCGTTCAACAATCGGTCCGATAGAAACGATCAGGTCCTCCACCTCTTCGTCCTTCAGTTCATGGACGAGCGTCTGAGCCAGTTGGTAACTCTTTTCCAACAACCTGTCCGTGTCGCTGTCCATCAGCAGAAACTTGATGAAGCGCGATGAGATGCTCGAGAAAATGATGCTTTCGTCCGCTCCGAAAAGGAAGTGCAGATAATTACTGAATCGGAAATAATCGTCGAAGTTCTTGTCGTAATGATTGGTGGCCAATATGACACAAGTCTTTTTCCCGACAATCGAACGTTGCAAGGCGGCGGATTCCTGCAGCACTTCCGGAACCGACAATTCTCCGCGGAAGATACCGTTCAGGAAATGATTTTTTTTCAGCTCGAAAACGAAATTATCCGCTTGCGGATCCCGGTCCATGAGGGGCTCTTTTTGTTTTTCCAATACCGTGATGACAGCCTCCAGCGTTTGGATCAGCTCGGTGTCTTTGATCGGCTTCAAAAGATAGGCATCCGCCTGCACTTGGATGGCGGTGCGCGCATATTCGAAGTCATCGAATCCGCTGATGAAGATGATGCGGATCCAAGGGAAAATTTTCCGGACCTCCTTGGCCAAACTCAGGCCGTCCATGAAGGGCATCCGGATATCGGTCAGCAGGATATCTGGTTTGACATCCATGATCGAGGCCAAGGCCATTTCCCCGTCGGAGGCTTCCCCCGAAAAAATCAGTGGATGCGTTTCGGCGAGGGACAACAGTTGGTTCCGCAGGCTGTCCCGGATCAGGTGTTCATCCTCGACTATAAAGACTTTATACATGCATGTTCGCTCCTTTTAGGTAATCTTCGGTACTGTCACTGTGATAGTCGTGCCGTTTCTGTAGGTACTGTCGATCTGGAGGGAAGCGGCATTGCCGTAATACAACAACAACCGCTTGCGGACATTGTAAAGGCCATAGCCGCCTTCACCGGAGTCATCGACAGTAGCTTGTGCAAGCCGAGCTTGGATCTCGAGCAGACGCTCATCCTCCATGCCGATGCCGTTATCTGTTATGAGGAACCGGATCGTGTCTTCCGCAACGGTGGCCGCGACGGTCACTTTCCCGGCCCGGCGGACATGCTTGGTTCCGTGGTAGACCGCATTTTCCACCAACGGTTGCAGGATCATTTTCAGCACTTCCGTTTGTAGGATCTCCTCGGGGATGTCGATGGCGAACGTCAGCATGGCCCCGTAGCGGATCTGCAGAATCGTCAGATAATCTTCGACATGGCGGATCTCTTTCTCGATTGTGATCCAGTCCTGGCCTTTGCTTAAGGAAATGCGCAGGAAATCGGAGAGGGCGTAGGTCATCGTTTTCACCTGCTCGCTGTTGCCTTGCTCGGCCAGTGACAGGATGGCATCCAGCGTGTTGTAGATGAAGTGGGGCGTAATCTGCGCCTGTAGGACACGTAGCTCGCTTTGGGCCAGATCGAATTGCTTCACGGCGTTTTCTTCGATCAGCACATGCAGATTCCGCGCCATGGCATTCATGCTTTCTGTTACGACGCGCAGCTCCGCGACTTCCGGCTCTTTTGCCCGGTAATCGAGATGGCCTTGCGACAGCTCCTCGGAAAGGACGATCAGATCGTTCAACGGCTCCTGGATCTGCTGCGTCAAAAAGCGGTTATTTTTTTTTGCAGAGAAGATGATTGTGAGGATGATGATGAGCTCAAAGAGCATCAGGTAATAGAGCGACACAAGCATATCATCGCTGGTTTTACCCGCAAGTTCTATTTCGACGCGCACGAAGTCCTGCAGGATATCATAAAGCAGGACCGTGACGGCATCGACTTGGACCATGATGGCTTCATTTTCATCGAAAGGCCGACCGTTGGAGATATTTTTTTCCATCTCGGAAATGTAATTGTCGAGCGTGTCCAAGGTCCGCAAAGCGACATCCAGTGTGGCGGATTCCTTGGCGGTGGTGGTGTTGGCCTGGATTTCTTCGATGGACAGCCGCACCTTTTCCAGCTCATTGCCGGACTCGTAATCTGTGACTTGGATAAGGCCGAAGACCAAATCCCATAGTTCCTCCAAAACATTTTCCTGGACGGTAGTCGAAACGGCATTCGCTTCCTCGACGTTCGCCAACGCGCTGCGGTAGATCAGGATATTGCGCGTGTAAAAGATGCTGATCACAAGCAAGGGGATCAGGGTGATGTTGAAGAGCAGGCGATTGGTCTGCTGGAAAATATCTTTGATGCTGGCTATTTTTTCCATCACGTTGCCTCCCTAATATTCCCTTGGCGGAATGCTGTCGAGATTCCCAGTATCGGAGAAGACCGTTTCGGGCATGTAGATTTCATCCGGGATGGTATTGCCGTTCAAATAGCGCTTGATGGTGTTGCGGACATACCAGCCGGCATTCGGATTGCATTCGACGACGCAATTGACCTTGCCGGCACGCAGATTTTCGATCATCTCTGCTTGAGCGTCGATCGTGACGATGATGATGTCCTGTCCCGGCACGATGCCGTTTTCTTCCATAATCTCCAACATGCCCAGCGTCATCTCATCATTATGACTGTAGAGGACATCGATGCCTTCCCAGCCGTTTTCCTCAATGTATTTCCGGAAGACATCCTTCGCCTTGGAACGGATAAAGTCACCTTCCAAGGAGGCTGCGATGGATATCCGCGAATCGCGGCTGATCACTTCCATGAACCCTTCGCTGCGGAAATTGGTCGGCGAAGTATTCGCAAGCCCTTTCATTTCCAAAATCTTCACGGAGGACTGGGAGCTGTTTTGGAAATGATTGGTGATGTAGAGTCCCGCCCGGTTTCCTTCAGACTTAAAACTGGAACCGATATGAGTCAAATACAGATTCTCTTCTGTTGTGCGGATGTGCCGGTCGACAACGATAACGGGTATACCTGCAGCTTTTGCTTCCAAGAGAACAGCATCCCAACCGTCTTCCACGATCGGTGTGAAGACAATCATATCGACTTTATAAGCAATAAAGGTGCGCATGTCCTGGATTTGGCGGTCTTGGTTCATGAAGCCGTTCCGGTACAGCACTTCGTAGCCTTCTTTATCCAATTCTTCTCTTATTGATTCTGTGTGGCGCTTGCGCCAATTGCTTTCCGTTCCGGACTGCGAGAATCCGATGACGATGTTCCCCGGCTCTTCTTCCGCATCAGGGCTGTTCGCGCAGCCGCCGACAACAAAGAGCAAGAGGAGCAAATGCAATAGGTACTTCATGGCGAGAAACTTCCTTCCTATATATATCGAAATTAAAACGCTGCCATCGAATAGTTTAGCACAGTTTATCGGCCCTTCGAAAAAAAACAAAGAAAATCGGAAAAAATCCATATGGGAACGGATACAAGTGAGTAAGAATATCAAGAAACGGAAAAAGATAGTGAATGTAAGCGGTATCCGATAGGGGTACAATGTGTATATCAAATAAAACAGCAGTGGAGGAATTCGGGATGAAATTCAATTGGAAGAAAAGTTTTCTTACAGCAGCAACGTTATTATCCGCAGTAGTGCTAGGTGCATGCGGGGATGGCGAAGCATCAACAGGGGATGCCGGCTATGTGGGAATCGCGATGCCGACTAAGTCAGCCGAGAGATGG
The DNA here is from genome assembly GCF_900067165.1 of Trichococcus sp. ES5. NCBI lineage: Bacteria > Bacillati > Bacillota > Bacilli > Lactobacillales > Carnobacteriaceae > Trichococcus > Trichococcus sp. ES5. The sequence continues at coordinate 31,810 of NZ_FJND01000010.1, read as the reverse complement.
ATTGCGGACGGCAACAATATGGTCACTGAGTTGGAGAAACTGGGCTACAAGACGGACCTTCAATACGGCGAGGACAAAGTCGAGAACCAGGTGGCGCAGATCGAGAATATGATCACAAAAGGTGTGGACGTTTTGGTGATCGCTTCCATTGACGGATCCGCCTTGACGGACGTGCTTGGAAAAGCAGCGGATGAAGGCATCGAAGTTATCGCGTACGACCGTTTGTTGATGAATTCCGAACACGTGGATTATTATGCAACTTTCGATAATTTTGGTGTGGGAGTACTGCAAGCTTCATACATCGAAGATGCATTGAATTTGGCCGAAGGTGAAGGCCCATACAACATCGAATTATTCGGCGGATCTCCTGATGACAACAACGCCTTAATCAATTACAACGGTGTGATGTCCGTATTCCAACAATACATTGAAAGCGGCCAATTGGTCATCCCTTCAGAACAAACAAAGTTCAACCAGATCGCAACCTTGCGTTGGGACGGATCGACTGCCCAAGCACGGATGGACAACCTGTTGAGCGCAAATTACACGGATAAAACCTTGGATGCAGTATTGTCTCCTTATGATCCAATCAGCTTGGGAATCATTTCTTCTCTGAAAGGCGTGGGTTACGGTTCAGCTGAAAAACCATTACCGGTCATCACAGGCCAAGATGGAACGCAAGCAGGCGTAAAATCGATCATTGCTGGCGAACAGACACAAACGATCTTCAAGGATACGCGTATTTTGGCTCAAAACACAATCGAGATGATCGAAGCGATCTTCAACGAGGAAGAAGTGCCTGTAAACGATACAGAAACATATGACAATGGCGTGAAAGTCGTACCGACTTACTTGGCTAATCCTGTTTCAGTGGACAAAGAAAATTACCAGGCAGAGCTGATCGATACAGACTACTATTCTGAAGAAGATTTAGGCTTATAAAAATGTGAATAACGGAGACTTCCTTTGTGACGCCAAGGAAGTCTCTTTCATAGAGGAGGGGTATCATGGCGGATTATATATTGGAGATGCGAAATATCGTCAAAGAATTTTCTGGCATCCGGGCATTGAGCGATGTGAATCTGAAAATCGAACGCGGGGAAATTCATGCCCTATGCGGCGAAAATGGTGCGGGTAAATCCACACTTATGAATGTATTGAGTGGGCTGTATCCTTATGGGAGCTATGAGGGGGACATCGTCTATAACGGCGAGACATGCAAATTCAAGAATCTGAAGGACAGTGAAAATGAAGGTATCGTCATCATCCATCAGGAGTTGGCGCTCAGCCCGTATCTGTCCGTAAGTGAAAATATTTTCCTGGGCAATGAACAGGCAAAGCACGGCATTATTGACTGGGACCTGACGGAAAAGAAAACGACTAATCTGCTGAAGACAGTCGGATTAAGAGTGAATCCCAATACGCTCGTTTCCCAGATCGGGGTCGGGCAGCAGCAATTGGTAGAAATCGCGAAAGCTTTCTCGAAATCGGTACGCTTGTTGATTTTGGATGAGCCGACAGCCGCGCTGAATGAGGAAGAGAGTGCTAATCTGTTGGAGCTGATCAAGGAATTCAGAAGGCAAGGCATCACTTCCATCATCATTTCCCATAAGTTGAACGAGATCGTCAATGTGGCCGACCGCATCACCATCCTGCGCGACGGTAAAACGATCGAAACGCTGGAAAAAGAAGCCATCAATGAGGAACGCATCATCCGCGGCATGGTCGGAAGAGACTTGACCAACCGTTATCCTGAACGCCATCCGAACCTCGGCGATGTCTATTTTGAAGTGAAGGATTGGACGGTCCACCATCCGATTGATGCCCACCGCGTCATGAACGACAAGATCAATTTCAAGATCCGCAAGGGCGAAATCGTCGGGATTGCCGGATTGATGGGAGCAGGCCGGACCGAATTCGCGATGAGTGTTTTCGGTCGTTCCTACGGCAGCAACATTTCCGGGAAAGTATTTAAGGAAGGGCAGGAGATTTCGGTCAAGGATGTGCCGGCAGCCATCGAAAACGGGCTTGCTTATGTATCCGAGGACAGGAAAGCGCTGGGCTTGAATCTCTTGATGGATATCCGTGAGAACACGACAATCGCAAGCTTAGGGAAAATCAGCAAGCAGGGCGTATTGGACAAAGAGAAAGAAGTCCAGATAGCTGAAGAATACCGCAAAAAAATGCGGACAAAGACGAACTCGATTTACCAAAAAGTCAGCAGTCTCAGCGGGGGGAACCAGCAGAAGGTCGTCCTGGCCAAATGGCTGATGACGGAACCGGACGTCCTGTTCCTGGATGAACCGACACGCGGAATCGACGTCGGCGCCAAATACGAAATCTACACAATCATCGAAGAGATGGCGGCTGCCGGCAAATGCGTCTGCATCATCTCGTCCGAATTGCCTGAGATCTTGGGGATGTGCGATCGTATCTACACAATGAATGACGGCAAATTCACAGGTGAGGTTTTACGCAAAGACGCAAACCAAGAATCGCTGATGAATCTAATGACTAGGGAAGAAGAAGGTGTGTTATAGATGGAAACGACGAACGGCATAAAAAAAGAAAAGCAAACACTGGATCTAAAAACAAAGGCGCTGGATATTTTCAGCAAATACAGTATGGTAATCATTTTGATCGGTCTCTTGATCGCCTTCCAACTGATGACGGATGGCATTTTCTGGCGGCCGTTGAACATCACGAACATCGTGCTGCAGAACAGTCATATTCTGGTGCTGGCAGCGGGTATGCTATTGGTGGTTCTGTTGGGCCATGTCGATCTGTCGGTTGGTTCCGTTATGGCTTTCGTGGGTGCCATCTCCGGGATTTTGATGGTGAATTGGAACGTCAGCCCTTGGTTGGCGGTACCGATCTGCATCGCAATCGGAGCGATCATCGGCGCTTGGCAAGGTTACTGGGTAGCCTACTTCGGCATCCCGGCTTTCATCGTGACGTTGGCAGGACTGTTGATGTTCCGTGGCCTGACACAGGTCGTTCTTGGCGGGCAATCATTGGCGCCTTTCCCGGAAATATTCCAAAAAATCTCTACAGGCTATCTGCCTGATCTGACTGATAGCAGTATCCATCTATTGACGATGATCTTGGGCGTCCTCATCGCCGCAGCGCTTGTTTTCGGACAATGGCGCACACGCGAAAAACGCAAAAATAATCTTTTCGAAGTGGAATCCATGAACGCTTTCATGTTGAAAGCAGTCATGACGGCAGTTGTAATGATCGGTGTGACTTATATCTTCGCATCTTACCAAGGCTATCCTGTCATTCTGGTCATCCTGGGAGTCATCGTAGCAGCCTATGCGTTCTTGACGAACAAGACAGTTGCGGGACGCCAAATCTACGCAACCGGCGGAAACCGTAAAGCGGCAGAATTGTCCGGTATCAAAACGAAAAAAATCACTTTCTGGGTGTTCGTGAACATGGGTGCGATGGCTGCTTTGGCCGGTTTGATCTTGGCAGCGCGACTGAATGCGGCCACACCGCAAGCGGGTACTTCCATGGAATTGGATGCGATGGCAGCCGTCTACTTCGGTGGAGCGTCCACTTCAGGCGGGATCGGAACCATCGTGGGAACGATCGTCGGCGGTTTGGTCATGGGTGTCTTGAATAACGGGATGTCCATTCTCGGCGTCGGTGTCGACTGGCAACAAGCGATCAAAGGTTTGATTTTGTTGCTGGCCGTCGTCCTGGATATCTACAACAAGAAAAAGAAAGCGGCATAAGGGGTTGAAGCAGATGACCGAACAAAAGACAGCCTTATTGATTTGTACGGCAGGCATCACGACCGGCTTGCTGGTGAAGAATGTGCAGAACGCGGCGGATGAGAGGGGACTGGACATCCATGTCTACTCCGCGCCGGCGATCATCGCGGAGCAGGCGATCCAAAGCCAATCGATCGATGCCCTGATGATCGGTCCGCAATCCAAATACGAAATCGCGCGACTGAAGGATTTCCTGACTTACAAGGCAGTGCCCTACAAGCTGATCTCGAAGGAAAATTATGAAATCCTGGACGGAGAAGCGGTGCTGGAGGAAATCATCGCGTTGATCGGGGAATAAACACAAATAAGTATGGGAGCCGCCTCAAGTTGAGTCGGCTCTTTTTATTGGGAACTTTTATAAGCCGAATAAAATATTTGGTAATGTTTTTTCGGCTCTCAGCTCCGGTGAACGGAGGCTTCGCCGGAGTTCGGCTTGCATTTTTAGTTGTTCTCCGGTGAGGATGGACTCCCCGGAGAAGGTTCCGATAGTTACCGTTGTCCTCCGGCGAGCGGGGCCTCGCCGGAGCTGGGGATAGATTTTGAGTTTTCCTTCAATCGCGAGGATATCTGAGCATATTTTCCTGACAGTTTCTTCTTGACTTAAACTAACCTCAAGGGTTTATGATGGAATCATCAACTAAGATTCAGAATGGAGGAAAAAGAAATGAACAGACCTTACAGAGTGATTTGCCACATGGCGATGTCGATAGACGGGCGCGCGGCGGGGCACTATTTAAGTGCGGTCGAATTCGGGCCGTACGGAAAGGCCTATGAGGATACGCTACAAGCTTACGGTTCGGACAATTGGATCTGCGGGCGGATCACGTTCGAGGAACACATTACCTTCGGGAACAAAGTGGACCTGTCCATTTATTCGGATGAAGCCATCCCAAGGGAAGATTACATTCATCCGGCTGCCTTCAGCACTTACGCGATTGCGGTCGATCCGGAAGGGAAACTCGGCTGGCAAACGAATGTGATCGGTGACGAGTATCCGGAAAGAAGAGGCGACCATATCGTTACGATTTTGAGCGAGGCGGTCTCTGATCGGTATCTGGCCCATCTCAGGAAAGTGGGCGTTTCCTACATCTTTACAGGGAAGAGCAAACCATTGTCGATGACAGTCGCCTTGGACAAACTGCACAGCCATTTTGGCATCGACACTTTCATGCTGGTCGGCGGAGGATTTGTGAACGGATCGTTCGCGAGCGAAGGCTTGGTCGATGAAATCAGCCTCATCATCGCTCCACTTATCGAAGGCGTTTCCGATTCCGTTTCTTTATTCGAGTTCGGGAACAGTGTTGATCAGCGTATCCGGAAGTTCAGGCTGGATAAATTCGAGCGGATCGGTCCGGATGGCATCCGGCTGAATTATCTTTCGGAGTGAAACGAGGGTCATGCAGAACGAAAGAACCACCGGATCCAAGGCGTTTTGCCTTTGGATTCGGTGGTTCTTTGACTAAACTTTGTTCGGAGCGCGTGGTCTGCTTATTCAGCCGCCTCCCGGACGGCGAAGTAGTTCCCGTCCCTGTCAGGGAAGTTGAAAGTCCTGGCGCCGCCCATTTCGATGATCTCACCGACTGTCTCGTTGTTCTCCTTGAAGCGCGCATAAAGCTCATCGAAATCGGAGATGTCGAACAATAAGGAAGGTTTGTTGGAGGCCACTTCCGGTGAATTCTTTCTGATGAAATCGATATTGAAAAGCTGCAGATTGCACGTAGAGCTCACCGCCAGCACGATGCTGATGGAATCCCCAAAGTCATAACGCTCAACCTCCTTGAAATTGAGATAGTGTTTCCAAAAATCGGCATTCGCTTCTACATCCTCTACGTAAAGCATGATATTCGCTGTGGTCATATCATTTCCTCCGTTTCTTATCGATCATAATATCATTATACGCTCGGAGTAATTCGGAGGCCAATGTGAAGAACGGTTGCAGCAAGCGTCTTTGGATGAAAGGCTTTGGATTCGTATTTCCCGCTTTGACTTGTTAGAATAGAAGCATAACGAGATCAATTTGAGAGAGGGTGAAGGCGATTGAATAGCAATAACGAAGCATTTATGGGTTATTTCAATGATATCGAGAGTTTCTTCAACAAGACGTACAAGCCCAATCGCGGGAAATCCTACTATAGCTTTTATGAGTTGGTGGAGAACGCCGCGCGCTACGACAGTTTTGTGAAAAGGAAGCGGGATGACTTCCAGATACTAGGGGATCTGCGCAATTTCTTGAGCCACGGAAACCAAAGCGATCTGGTGCTCGTCAATGAGGAGTCACTGACTATGATCAAAGCAATCCATGAACAACTGTTGAAACCGAAGACGGCTTTCGACATCAAATCGGATGATGTGAAATTCTTCAAGGAAACTACCCCGCTATCCGCTGTCCTCGAAACGATCAGGAACACTGATTTGACGCAATTCCCGATTAAAGACGGAAAAGGAAAAGTGATGGGCTTGTTGACAGAAAATGGCATCACGCACTGGCTGTCCCAACATGCGCATGAGGCAACCGTGTCGATCGGCGGAACGCTGGCACGCGATATCCTTGTACTGGACGATAACAAGGATAATTTTGCCTTCGTCAAAAAAGATGCGAGCATTTATGAGGCGGAAGCGCTATTCGACAACCAAAAAATCGATGCATTGCTGGTGACGCACAGCGGCAAAAATACGGAAAATCTGCTTGGCATCATTACACGATTTGACCTGGTGGAAGTGTAGATAGATTTTAGTTCAGAAAATACGACAAAGACAGGCTACCCATTTTTGTGGGAAAGCCTGTCTTTTTTGGAACAGAGCGCCGAAATGTATACGCAGCTCCTGTGAGTGACCCCTTCGCCGGAGGCAACCTGTAACAATCAGCCTCACCTCCGATTAAGCTTGGTTCATCGGAGAACGCAACTCGGAATGATAGCCGTCCTCCGGCGAAGATCACGCTCGCCGGAGGAAGAAGATGATAAAAGGCCGCCTCGAGAGGCCGCCTGTGAGTTTTCTTATTTTTCCGTGTGGATCGAAATCCGTTTGAAAAGAGCGGAACTTTGCGTGTTCGCACCGGTAAGCGTCGTTTTTACACCCCGTTTGTTGTTGCGGGTGATGAGCTTATCGATTGCTTCGACAGCAGTGGAATCCCATAGAGTCATGGCGCTGATGTCGATGACGATTTCTTCCTCATGTTCGATCTCTTCAGCGAAAAAGTCCAGGAATTTTTCGGCGGAAGCGAAGTAAAGGTGGCCGTCCACTTTGTAGTGGTGATCATCATCAGCAGTCCCTGTTGCAACATGGAGATGGGACATTTTGAAAGCTGCGAAGACGGCGCTGACCAAAGTACCGGCTACGACACCGTAAGCCAAGTTGTGCGTTCCGATAACGATGGCGACAGTCAGGATCATTGCGAAGCTTTCGTTTTTAGGGTTCGTGCGCAAAAGTTTGATCGAATCCCAATTGATGGTTTCAATAGAGACAACGACCATGACCGCCGCCAAAGCGACAACCGGAATCTGCACGACAGAACCGTTTAAAAGAACAACGGACAACAACATGAAGAATCCGGACAGGAAAGTCGCAAGACGGCCAAGGCCGCCGTAATTCAGGTTGATGATTGTTTGACCGATCATGCCACAACCGGCGATACCGCCGAAGAATCCGGAAACGACATTCCCGAGACCTTGGCTCAACGTTTCCTGATTTTTGTCGCTCTTCTCTTCAGTGATTTCATCGACCAATTGTGCAGTCAACAAGGACTCAACCAATCCGACGATAGCAACCGAAAGTGCAGTTGGGAAAATGATCCGCAAAGTTTCCACTGTCATCGGAACAGCCGGGATGCCGAAGCGCGGCAAATCCGTAGAGATGGAACCCATATCTCCCAACGTTTTCACATCCAAGCCAAAACCCAGGACAATCGCGGTGATGACCAAGATCGCAACGATAGGCGCAGGGATTTTCTTCGTAATTCTAGGAAACAGGAAAATGATCGCGATTCCCAACAGACCCAGGAGCGGCAAAAGCAGGCTGCCTTGGAAATGATCCAATTGCGAAGTGAACATCATGATCCCCAAGCCGTTTACGAAACCGGTCATGACAGGCTTCGGAATGTAGCGCATCAAGGTGCCTACCTTTAATGAGCCAAGCGCGACCTGCAGGATACCTGCCAAAATCGTAGCAGCAAAAAGGTACTGGATGCCGTATTCAGCGACCAGATGGGCCAGGACCAAGGCAACTGACCCAGCAGCGGCTGAAATCATGCCTTTGCTGGAGCCGAAAAAGGCTGCGATGGCTGTGATGAAAAAAGTGGCGTATACTCCGACAATCGGTGGCACCCCTGCGACGATCATGAAGCCGATGACTTCTGGGAAAAGCGCCAGACAGACGACGATACCGGCTAGGATATCCCCTCTGATATTGCCGAACCATTCTTGCTTGTATTGTTGCATAAATACCTTCCTTCTTGAAAAAATAGTGTCTATTTTGATTTAAAAAATTATTGAACGTGCTCACAAAAATATATGTTAACACATAACAGAATAAAGGGGGATAAAAATTTATTCATAGGTGTATATTTTGAATGATACGTTTAAAAAAGAGTTAAAAAGCTTTAAATTTTAAGCTGGGGTGTGCTAGTATGTAAAAAGAAATGTTGAATCAAAGGAAAGAGGATCAGATACGCATGGAAGTAGGCAGTCGTATTCAGGAATTACGCAAACTGAACAAAATAACGGCGAAAGAGTTGGCTGAGCAGATCGACGTTTCGCCTTCCTTCATTTCAGCCATCGAACACAATTCGACTAAATTGTCCTTGAAGACGCTCAACCATATCTGTGAGGTACTTGGGGTCACCTTGGCGGAATTTTTCAATACGGAAATGAGCCCTGTGGAAAAGAAACTGACTGCTCAAATCAAAAAAATGCCGGAAGAGAAAAAGTATGAATTATTGGCCTTTTTGACAGGCTTGATTTCCTGATAAGAATAGAAAGGGAAGATGCATCCCGCTTCAATATGAGGCGGGGACATCTTCCTTTTTCGTTTACTCCATTTCGAGCAGTTGTTCGATTGCAGCCAACACGCCTTCTTCGTTGTTCGAAAGGGTACAGAATTTGGCGGCCTTTTTGACGTCATCGGCCGCGTTCGCCATCGCGAAACTGTAGGCCACATGCTCCAACATCTCGATGTCATTCCCGCTGTCTCCGAATGCGGCGGTCTCCTCATCGGAGATGCCCCATAGCTTTTGAAGTAACTGGATACCGGAAGCTTTATGCATGCCCGGAATGATGAGGTCGATGGAGCCTTGGCCGGTCGATACCGGGGAGACGACATCGCCTATTTCGCGTGTGAAGTGCTCCAAGAGGGCGGGGACTTCTTCTTCAGCGAAACCGGATGCAAATTTGAAGATGGTGTCATCTATTTCGGAAAAAGAATCCACCCGCTTCAGGCGATGATAGAAGCGTTGCGTGTTTTGGAAAAAGTATTCGGAAACAGAACTGTCGACATAGGCACTATTTTTGCCGCAAACGACCAATCGCGAACAGGCGTCCAGTTCCTTGAAGGTCCGGAGCACTTTATCGATGGTCTCTTGCGTCATCTCACCGATGGCCAGTTCTTTGTTGCAATCCACGACGAAAGCGCCATTTTCCGCTACAAAAGCAATATTATCCTGTATTTCAGGAAAAAAAGAACGCAGTTGGTAGTATTGGTTCCCGCTGGCCACGACAAAACGGATATCCTTTTCGAGCATGCGTTTATAGAGGGCATCAAAGCGTTCCTTGTTGAACTTTTTCCTGCTGTCCAGGAATGTTCCGTCCATATCGACGGCGATCAGTTTGATGGGCATGGCGAAACCTCCTTTCGTCGGATGCAAGCGTTTTCCGGTTGGAACCATCAGTTTTTAGCATCCGCTTATGTTTAAAACATCTTAACATGTTCCCTTATTATTCCCAAAAGGAAAAGAATGCTTTGAGCGGTTTTTCCGATAAGGAAACAGTTGACAAAAAGAACGCATGTTCGTATTATGGTGTTAAAGGATGTGACTGATATGGAAAATGGGATTTGCCTGAAAGGCTCAGTGGAAAAGATCAAAATTCTCAAACTGGAAGAGACGCCACTGATTCGCTTCACGCTGACGGTGGACAAGGAAGAGAAACAGAATTGCCTGATTCGCGCGCATTCGTTGGATTTCCTGTATCAGGTCACCGAAGGGAACGCAATCGTAATTTATGGTAGGAAGAACAAACGCAATCAAGTCGTGGTGCAGAAATATCATGTAAATCAAAAATGATGGCTGATGGATAGGGTGAGGAAAATGAGGTTGATGCAAAAAGGAATCTGGAGAAAAAAGTTGGATGTCGCTGATCTGTTGGAACGAAAAGGCTGCTATGAGTTCACACTGTTGGAGGATAAGCTTTCCGTCAGGGAGGAGCTGTTTGAAATTTGGTGGTATGCCTATGGTGGAAACAATCATATTTTGGCAAAAAGCAAACGTTATCCAACCCGGCTCTATTTCATTTTGCTGGAGCCAGGCGATCTGTTCGCGGTGAATGATTTCCGCATTTATCTGGAAACAGGGGAATTGAAGCATCCTGTCGCCACCTATTACAAGAGAAACGGCCGGTAATCAGAACCAGCCGTTTTTCTTGAACCAACGATACATAGAGATGCCAATCAGGAGCATCAGGCCGATAGCCAGAAAATAGCCGTATCTCCAAGTCAACTCCGGCATGTGTTCGAAATTCATCCCATAGATTCCGGCGATCAAGGTCAGCGGCGAGAAGATCGAGGTGATGATGGTGAGGATCTTCATTACATTGTTGGTCTGATGGGAATTGAGCGACAGATAGCTATCGCGCATATCCGTCGTCACCTCGCGATTCGAGGTAATCATCTCGGATACCTTCAGCAGGTCATCGTGGATATCCGAAAAATAACTACGTCTTTTGCGGACGCCCTCGAGATGCTGAGAATTCAGCATCCGATAAAGCAGATCCCGCATCGGATTGACGGTCTGCATCAGACTCAACAACAGGTGGCGGATATCGATCAGCTGCGGCATCTGATCGGGTGAGCGCCTGTTTTGGGTGCTGTCCTCGATGCGAATCAGTTCGTCTTCAACGTCATGCAGCAAAGGGAAATAATTGTCCACGATTTTGTCGAGCACTTGATAGAACACGTAGTGGGGATCCCACTTTTCAGGATTCTGCTGCGAAATCAGACGCTCGCGGATGTACTGCACCTCTTTTGAAGAGGCATAGTGGAAAGTCACGATGAAATTTTCCGCGACAAAAAAGTCCAGTTCTTCCTTGACGATTTTTTTCTGTTCCGTATGGACATGATGGGTGACGTAGAAGGTATAGCCTTCGTAATAATCCAGCTTCGGACGCTGCAACAGCTGGAGGCAGTCTTCAATCGCCAACGGATGGAAGTGGAAAGTATCCTTGAGATGCTGCACTTCCTCGGTTGTTGGATTTTCGAAGTCGATCCAGGTCCATTTGTAGGCGGAGAAATCTGCCGTATTCAGATCGAGGTCTGTTTTGATTTGATTTTCAGTCGTGATGCCGATGGCCGTTATCATGTGTTTGCACCTTCTCTATTATGATTTCAAGCTTCATTATACGGGAATCGCACAAACGGCGCCATCCGGAAGATTTTCTGCGCTTCAGCATACGGACTGTTGTGGACCGGAAAGTATGCGATAATGGAGGGAGAAATTTATCGGAATGGAGGACATCGGATGATCAAGTTGATTTTGACGGATATGGATGGTACTTTTTTGAACAGCCAAGGGGATTTCAACAGGGAACTTTTCAAGCAGGTCAAGCAGATGATGGAGGAAAAAGGAGTCGTTTTCGCGCCTTGTACGGGCAAGCAGAGTGAGCGTGTCGAAGAAATATTCGGTGAGGATGCTGCTGATTTTTGGATTCTCGGGGACAGTGCTTCCCGGATCAAACGCAACGGCACAGTCGTCTACGAATCGTTGTTGGAGAATACGACAGGCCTGGCCATCCTGCGCGAATTGGAGGAGATGCAGCTTGGGCATACGCTGATCGCCTGCACGAAGGAAGCCGCCATGATCAAAACTGATCTGTCGCCCGAAGAATCCGCGGCTGTCAGGAGATCCTACAAGAAAGTGATCACGGTAGCGGATTTCGGAGCCATCGAGGATGATTTCATAAAAATCACGGTCCGTGATATGCAAGAACGGTGCATCGGGACTGCTGAAAAATTGGCTGCTTTTCGTGACCGCGCGCATATCGTTGCTTCGGAGAAAGCTTGGCTGGACATCACCGACTTGAACGTGCATAAAGGGAGTACGGTAGCCCATCTGCAGGAGCTGCTGCAGGTCACCCCGGAAGAAACGATGGTGTTCGGTGACGGGATGAATGATGTCGAAATGATGAAGAGCGGCAGGTACAGCTTCGCTGTGCGGAACGCTTATCCAATCATCAAGGATACTGCGGCATTCACCACGGGAAGGTCGAATGATGAGGACGCGGTGTCGCATACAATCCTGCAGTTGCTTGCGTTGCAAGGGTAGCGGTTTATTGAAGAGGGTTAGTCCCCCGTTGCCCGAAGATTCCATTTGACTTGGAGTCCACTCCAAGGTGTAGGATACAATTGAAGCTAACTGTCAGGATAAGTTTTGATGCCGAAAGGATGGATAAGATGATAAACATAAAGAAAGCCAGCGAGGAAACGGGTGTATCGGCCGATACGATCCGCTACTATGAGCGGATCGGTCTGATTCCGCCGATCAAAAGAAACGAAAACGGGGTCCGTGAATTTGATGAAGAAGATCTGAAGTGGATCGCCTTCAGTCGCCAGATGCGCAATGCGGGCTTATCGATCGAATCTTTGATCGAATATCTCGCACTCTTCCGCAGCGGTGAAGAGACTGTTCCGGCAAGGATGGATCTTTTGGTCGAACAACAGCATGAACTGCAGGAACGGATCGATGTCATGCAGCAGGCAATGGATCGGCTGACATTCAAAATCGAAAATTATACGAGCCACATGGTTCCGAGCGAAAACAAGCTGAGGGAATTCAAGTGATTCAAGCCTAAAAAGCTCCCGTCAAAACATTGCAGCTATACAGCGATGTTTTGACGGGAGCTTTTGCATTTCTTTTAGTTGGTTCGGATCCATTGAGTCGACATGTCGACGCCCGCATCCAGCATGAGATTATAGACGGGACACCTTCTTTCAACTTCAGTCGCCAGCTTCTCGATGGCTTCGTCGGTTTCATCGGTCTCGATATGGTTCACGAGCGTGACTTCCTGGAAGTAGGTCCGTATATCATCTTCTCCGGCAAAACCGCGCGGGTCAAAAGTGCCTTCGACGGTGAACGACAGGCCTCTGTAGGAGAAACCTTGTTGTTCGGAAACATAATAGGCGATGATCGAGGTGCAGCCTGCCAGCGAACCCAAAAGATACTCCAGCGGATTCGGACCTTTGTTGTCGCCGCCCATCCGTTCCGATTCATCGACAAAAAATTCGGGCAGATTGCGGACTTTTACCGTAGTGGTGATGCCATTGTGCGATTGACCAGTGATCCTCAGTTTCGATAATTTTGTTTCTGTCATCTGGATAACCCCGTTTCTGTTTTTTTCGGTAGCGCTTACACACATATTTTATCATAGCGATTTGAGATAGACTTAACAGAAGCCCTCAGTGGATGTCCAAAACTGTCCGGGAGTGGTATACTATCCTTGAAGGAAAAAGTGCGGGCAAGTGTTGAAGTGCGAGCCTGTATTCACGTTTTTTAAGCAAATGATCGTCTGTTTGATTCATGAAGAAAAGGGGTTTTTTCAATGGAAAAGAAGGATTTGGAACTGATATTGGCTAATTTTGGACCGGAAAAGGAATTCATCGGCGATGGCTATTTCCGTATCCGCGACAAAGGCAACGAACATTATGAAATCGCCTATCTGGTCTCAGCTTGTTGCGGGACAACGAACTACTACCCGCAGATTGCTGTCCATGTCGAAGGTGATAAGGTGGTTCCCGATTCCGTTCTGGATCTAGTATCCAATCCTGCAAAAATGCTCAGCTATTCAACTGAGACGAGTGCTGTGATGGAAGAGGAATTGGATAAACTCTGCCAAAAGTTTTTGGATATCAAAGGATTGAAACCAGCAAACGTTGGAACACCAGACTAAACTCTGGTGTTTTTTTATTAGGATGCAAAAAGGAACAAACAAAGTGCGACACTGTGCACTTGTTTGCTCCTTTTTGTTTTTTTTACGATTGGATTAATAAGGCTTTGCCGCTTCAAACGAGCCTTCGATGACGCGGTTGCAGTCTCCGCACTTCAGCCAGTGGCCAAGATCGTTGCTTTCCTGATAAACACTCGAGGGCTTCTTGCATTGGCAGTAAAGGATTTCGGTTTCTTGAGGGGGATCTTCGGGAATGATATCCAGATAGGGTTCTTCCATTAACCAAGTGGCATCGATAGAATCGTGGTTATCTTTTGGTAGTTTATCCATGATAATCCCTCCTATGGGTAAGTTGTACGTTCTTGTACGCAAAGTTTAAGGAGCATCTTTGCTCACTTTGATGATACAACTTCTGCTGCCGAAGGCCAAATGATATGGTTCCGAATGGAATAAGCGGAGCCCCTATTTTATGCAGATGCTAATTTTCAAATGGAATCGCTGTAGGCTTTCATCAGATCTTTCGCCATATCGATCATGGCCAAGTCGACTGAGGAAAGTGTCTTTTCTTTGCTGTAGGCGATGAAATAACGGGTGCGGACGATGCTGGTTTCGATATAAAAAATATTGTAGCTGTCCATCAATTCGCTGTTATTTAGCGCACTCTTCGGCAGAAAAGTCAGTCCCATCCCTTTTCTCGCAAGCGCTGCTGCGGTTGAAATGTTCTGCGATTCCATGACGACATCCGCTTTGATGTCCAGATGCTTCAGGAATTCGTTTGCCTGTTTGCGGATCCCGGATTGGGAAGTGGTCAGCACATACTTTTCGTTCTTCAACAGGTTCAAAGGATAAGGGAATTTTTCGATTTCCTTCAAGCCGGGCTGATACAGCGGGCTCGTGTCCGGAACGATGACGCACCATTTGTCATCCGCAAGCATAGTGTAGGAAAGCTGTTCATTATGGATCGGCAGCATGCCTAAGTAGAGGTCGACTTTGTTTTCCAGCAGGTCCATTTCCGTCGTTTTGGCGTTGGGTTCTTTGAGCAAAGCTGTATTCGAAGGCGATGTCGAGAACGGATCGGTCATGGATAACTTCGGACCGAAATTCCAAGGCGTCAACTACGGTATCGTGTTCATCGGTTACTCGACAGCCGCTTTTGTTGCACCTAAAGTAACAGCGGGAATCGCTGCTGCGAACAACGGTGACTTCACTAAAGCTTTTTATGTCGCTATCGTGGTTGCGGTTGCAGGTTTGATCCTGGATCTTGTCTACAAGAAAAAAACAGCAACGAAAGCAATCACAGAAACAGCTCAATAAACAAAAACACCTTCTCGAACGCGAGAAGGTGTTTTTATTGAAATGATTTGTCTGATAACCGGGAGTTATCCGACATTGCGTGAGAATGTTCCACAGAAGTTGTCGGATTCTTCCGGGTTATCCGACAACTAGGCAGTCCCCGGTGTTGATTATGTCGGATTCTTCCGAGTTATCGGACAACCCGACAGCCCTCGGGAAGGATTATGTCGAATAATTACGGATTATCCAACAAATAGAGACTGGTCACGCGGTTGATTTTGATTACTTGCAGATATTTCCTTTTGCAACAATGCCTTCAAATATGACCGCCGTCGTCTTCCCATTCATCTTCGTCATCATCCAGAGCTACCCATTCATCTTCATCGAGCCCCGGCAGGCCTTCGCCAAGGCCGCTGACGTTCAGATAGGCCAATTCTTCATTGATTGCTTTCGCGATTTCCCCGGAATCTTTGTATGCGAGGTCGAGTGTGCCGTCCGTGATGTCCAGGCGGGTATGGTCTTCCTCAGGCGCCAGATTCTCGGCGCGCACGCAACGGGGATAGAGCACGTCATCCTTCGCCTCGAAGGCTTTTTGCAGGACGATTTCTTGGTCCCAGTTCTCTTCCATGTTGTACGTGTAAATGATTTTATCGTCTTTTCCTTGGATGTGGTCCCGCAGACGATCGGCTTCTGCCAATGTATCCTTATGCGGCTGGGCAAACCGGAAAGTGTGCGGGTGGAGATCGGACTAATTGAATGCACTTTGGAGAATGAAATGCAGATCGGAGAAAGTGGTGTCGTCATCCAATTGTATATCCCGCCAAACCGGTATGCCGACATCCAAAAGCGTAATCCTGAGTTCGAACATCATCTGAAAAACCACCTTTTTTGTTTTCAGTATAACGTTTTCATAGAGCAAGTTCAAATAACAGGACATTCATCCATCAGTGCTTCAGAATCCGCAAAACGGACTTGTTACGATTGGTGTGCTATAATTACCGCAAAAATAAACAGGAAGAAGGTCTAATCGTGTTTTATCCAAATAATTTTCAACAAGCAACATCAATAGAAGAAATCCGTCACTTCATCGATGATAATAAGCTGGCGTTCGTTTATATTTCCCGGACGAACTGTGGCGTCTGCCATGCGGTTCGGCCGCAAGTGCAGGAGATGCTGGAGGAATTCCCCGCAATCAAAGCAATCCAGGCGAATGCCGATGACATCCCGGAAGTTGCGGGTGAATTCACCGTCTTCACCGTTCCGGCCTTGTTGCTTTTCGTTGAAGGCAAGGAAATGATCCGCGAAGCCCGCTTCGTGGTGATGGATGAGCTGCATCACCAATTCCAGCGGATCACGGATAACTTCTGATAGCTTGATAAAGGAACGATAGCCTGAAGTGCAAAGCTTGGGCTATCGTTTTTTTCTGCACAAATTAGATGTTTCTGGTGTAAACTGAAGATAATCATTTTCGGGAAAGGAGCGGCCATGTTTAATTTATTCATTTTGATATTGGAGCGGGTCGGACTGATCATCATTTTGGCGTACCTATTAATGAACATTCATTATTTCAGGGACAAGTTGGGAGAACGCCAACGCTTGACCACCAAATTGACGCTGATTATCGTATTCGGCATCTTCGCCGTCATCTCGAACTACACAGGCGTTGAAATCAGCCAGGACCGCATCATATCCGACCAGGTGCTGACGAAGCTTTCCGAAGGGGCATCCCTGGCGAATACACGGGTACTCACGATCGGCGTTGCCGGCTTGATCGGCGGGTCGTTGGTCGGCACATCCGTCGGCATCGTCTCGGGTATCATCCGTTTTTTTCAAGGCGGGGAAGAGGCCTATATTTATGTGATTTCTTCCATCTTGATCGGGCTCATATCCGGTCTGTACGGCGCAAAAACGATGCGGAAAAATGCCTATCCGACGATAAAGGAAGGTTTTATGATCGGCGCCATAACGGAAGGCGTCCAGATGCTCAGCATCCTGGTGTTGAGCCGGAATCCTCAGGCGGCCTGGGATCTGGTGACGTTCATCGCGTGTCCGATGGTCCTCGTCAATAGCATGGGGACCGGTATTTTCCTTTCCATCATCGGCTCCACGCTGCGCCAAGTAGAACAGACGAAAGCGGTGCAAACGCATGATGTGCTCCAATTGGCGAACCGAACGATGCCATATTTCCGCTCCGGCATGAACGAAGCTTCTTGCACGGAAGCGGCCAAAATCATCCAACAATTGATGAAAGTATCCGCTGTCAGCATCACGAATACCGAACGGATTTTGGCCTATGTCGGTGCGGCCAGCGATCACCACATCGCCTCGAACGAAATATTGACCGAATTATCAAAAGAAGTGCTGCGGACAGGTGAAATCAGGGAAGTCCATTCCCATGACGAAATCGGCTGCAACCATCCGGGCTGTCCCTTGCAAGCGGCGCTCGTCATCCCGCTGAAAGCGCAAGGGAAAACGATCGGCACTTTGAAGCTGTATTTCACGGATTCGGCCAAACTGACTTTTGTCGAAAGGCAGTTGGCGGAAGGACTCGGCAACATCTTCTCCAGCCAGATCGAATTGGGAGAAATCGAACTCCAGAGCAAACTGTTGCAGGATGCCGAAATCAAGTCCTTGCAGGCGCAAGTGAATCCACATTTCTTTTTCAACGCCATCAACACCGTTTCGGCCTTGATACGGGTCGACAGTGAACAGGCGCGCAGGCTGCTGATCCAACTCAGCAATTTTTTCCGTGCCAATCTGCAAGGCGCCCGCACCAACCTGATTCCGTTGATGAAGGAACTGACGCAAGTGGAAGCCTACCGCTCGTTGGAGCAGGCCCGTTTTCCTGATCGCTACCAAGTCGACATTGCCGTTGAGGAAGGCATGGAAGAAGTGCTGCTGCCGCCGTTCCTGATTCAGATTCTGCTGGAAAATGCATTCAAACATGCTTTCGGCAGCCGGAAAACCGACAATCGGGTGTGGATCGACGTGAGAAGCAGTCCCGATGGCGTGTTCATTTCTGTCCGGGACAACGGCGAAGGCATCGATACAAAGCGCTTGGAGAAACTGGGCAAAGAAGCCGTGCCGTCGCTGGAAGGCACAGGATCGGCATTGGATAATCTGAATAAACGGTTGACTAGTCTGTTCGGCGAATCGGCCAAATTGCATTTTGTATCTTCACCAACAGGAACGACCGTGCATTGCACGGTACCTTATCAAGAAAGGCAGGGATGAGTATGCGGGTATTGATTGTGGATGACGAACCATTGGCAAGGGATGAATTGGCTTACCTGCTGGGGAAATGCGAAGGCGTGAGCGCCATCACCCAAGCGGATTCGATCGAAGAAGCGCTCGGGACGATGCTGGAGGACCCGGTGGACCTGATTTTCTTGGATATTCACCTGACGAATGAGAGTGGCCTCTCACTGGCTGCTAAGATCAACAAATTGAAGAAGCCGCCGATGATCATTTTTGCCACGGCGTATGACGACTATGCCGTCAAAGCGTTTGAGTTGAATGCGACCGATTATGTCCTGAAGCCTTTTGAGCTGGACCGGATCCAGCAAGCGGTCAAAAAAGCCTACGGACAGTACCACAAGCAACAGATCGAAGAGCCGGAAACACCGAAGCAGAAGGATACTGGATTGCAGGTGCTGCCTATCCAGATGGACGAGCGGATCTATATACTGCAGGTCCCGGAAATCATTGCGATCGGAATCGAGAACGGCGAAACGACCATCTACACGAAAAATATGGAGTACATCATCCAGGAACCGCTCAGTGCGCTCCAGAAAAAGATCAGCGGACAGTCGTTCCTGAGGGTTCACCGGGCCTTTCTAATCAATCTGAAGGAAATAAAGGAAATCCAACCATGGTTCAATCATACATTCCAACTGACGATGAGCAACGGCTTGAAGATACCCGTCAGCCGTTCTTATATGAAGGATTTTAAGGGAAAAGTAGGCATCTGATCCAAAAATAGATGAATTTCAAAACTGCAGGCGTGCAATTCAGCCTGCAGTTTTGTCGTTTCGGGCGCAAATGACCCAAAAGTTTCTTTTTCTCCAGTAAAGTAAGGGCATAGAAAAAACGTGTTGGCCGCACATTTATTTTGAAGGAGGAAAAAAGATGCTTACTTTACTTGGAGGAATCGCCTTACTGGTTCTAGGTTACTTTACTTATGGGCGCTACATCGAAAAGAACTTTTCCATCGATCCGGAAAGAACGACCCCCGCTGAAGCACTAAAGGACGGATACGACTTTGTCCCGATGTCCAAATCAAAAAATGCCATCATTGAACTGTTGAATATTGCTGGAACGGGTCCTATTTTCGGGCCGATTATGGGAGCGCTTTACGGTCCGGTCGCCTATATTTGGATCGTCGTGGGCTGTATCTTCGGAGGGGCCGTCCACGACTACATGATCGGGATGATTTCCTTGCGGAACGACGGTGCGCACTTGCCGGAGTTGGCCAGCAAATACTTGGGCAAACCGGTCAAACATGTCGTCAACATCTTCGCCATGCTGCTCTTGATGCTTGTGGCCACTGTGTTTGTCACTTCACCCGCCAATCTGATCGCCAGCATTACGCCTGATTGGATGACAATCGGCATCATCACCGTGCTGATTTTCGCTTACTATCTCATCTCAACCATCTTGCCGATCGACAAGGCGATGGGGAAAGTTTACCCTTGGTTCGGGGCGGTCCTGATCATCAGCACGATTGCGATCGGCATCAGCTTGCTGACGGGCGGACATAACATTCCTGAATTGACGATGGGCGCTATGCAGAATTTCCATCCGAAAGGCACACCGATTTTCCCGGCAATCTTCTTTACGATTTCCTGTGGCGCCATTTCCGGTTTCCATGCGACCCAAGCGCCGATGGTTTCCCGGACGTCGACGAACGAGCGGGAAGGCCGCTTCCTTTTCTACGGCATGATGATCGCAGAGGGCGTCATCGCTATGATCTGGGCTGGAGCGTCCATGGCCTTGTTCGATGGTCAAACATTGAGCCAAATGATCGATGCCGGAACACCATCAGCTGTCGTCAACCAAGTTTCCACTATGTTATTGGGTAATGTCTTCGGTACGGTCGCCATCATCGGCGTCATCGTCTTGCCAATCTCTTCTGGCCTCTCCGCCTTCAGAAGTCTGCGCACAATCTTGGCTGACTACATGAGCATCAAACAGGATTCAATGAAAAAGATCCTGATGATGACGATCCCGTTGTTTGTCATCTCGTTCTTCCTTACTAAAGTGGATTTCAACCTGATCTGGAGATACTTCAACTGGGCAAACCAAGTCACAGCCGTCATCGCTTTGCTGATGTCGACGCGTTACTTGTATCTTAAAAATAAAAATTACCTGGTTACCTTATTGCCTGCAACATTCATGCTTTATGCCTGTGTCGTCTATATCCTGAGCGAGCCGATCGGATTCCGGATGGGGCTGCAGACGGCCACTTACTTGGTCGGTCTGGTTGCAACTGTTGCGACCATGGCACTTTACTGGACAACCGGCGTGAAACAGAAGGTTGCTTTGAGTCCTGAATCGGAACTCTTGAACGATCATCTGCCGATCGGGACGTTTTCTTCTATTGACGCAGTACCGGCAGCGGTAGTAGCCGAATAGCCCTATCTTTCAATTGAAACCTTATTGACCAAAAAACTCCCCGTAGCCGCTATAGGCCATCAGGGGAGTTTTTTGCTGTAGTTGGATTTTCAAATCTTCTCCATCAGTTGCGGTGCCTGCCCTTTTCAGGGCAAAGGGATACTTGTTGACGACAATATATCGGTGTGCTATAGTTTTGGCTGTAAGAAACGTTTCCCAACTTTCAGATGATTTAGGGGTTGAAGCGCATGGCATACACGGGAAGTTCAATGACAAAAGGACAAATCGAATCGAAATTGAGCGAAGCGATCAGTAAGTTTGAAATTGAACAAATGGGTAGGGGACCGGAGAAAATACGGACCGTTATCTTTCAGGATTTGATCTTGATAAGACTGAATGGTTTCCTGAGTATATCTGAGAAAAACTTGGCCAAGAATCCAGGTGGAATCCAGATGATAAAAAATGCTCGAACCGCATTGTTTGAGAATGCGCGTAAAGAACTCGAAACGACAATCAAAACAGTGCTTGATGTGAATATCGTAAGTACCTATTCCGACGTCAGCACCAAGACGGGCGAAAAAATCATCGCAATAGTTGTCGACCAAGATATAGAAAAATTGATTAAGTGAATACGGAAGATGCAACGAAAGGCAAACAGCCAGTCGACGCGTAAGCCAATAATAAGTACTCCGCAGGGGGCTTGTTATTGGTTTTTTTTTGCAGATCGGCATGTCAGTAAGGGAATTTATCCGGAAATTATAAGGAAAGAAGGCAGGGATGCAGATGCAACAGAAAATGAGAGTAGAAAAGCAAGTGATGTCAAAGGCAAGGTGGCTGTATGTAATTTTGGGACTGGTGATTATGATGGCACTTGGGACGGTGTATTCCTGGAGTGTTTTCCGTCTGCCGGTGGAGGTGTTGTATGATGTCGGGACTGCCCAAAGTGGATTACCCTACATGACGGCGCTATTGTTTTACTCGCTGTTCATGTTTTTGACCGGGAGGTTTTTTAAGGATTGGAGTCCGCGCAAGACCATACTGACAGGGACCCTCTTGGTTTCTGTCGGCTGGATTTTATCGGCATTCGCCCCGAATATTCAGACGTTGACTATTGCGTATGGTGTGATCAGTGGCGCGGGGGTCGGGATTGCTTATGGGGCTCCGCTGACGGTAGTGACTAGATGGTTCCCGGAAAAAAAGGGTATCGTGATTGGGCTGGTGCTACTCGGATTTGGACTCTCGCCGTTGCTTACAGCGCCGATTGCTAGGGCGTTGGTCGAACAATACGGAGTGACGCAAACATTCCTCATATTGGGAGTCGTCTTTGGAGTGCTGTTGCCCGTGTTGGCAATGCCATTCAAGTATCCTGAAGCGGATTGCGTCGGGGAGGAGAAAGTCCTCGGGGCAGAGTCGAAGGAGAATGATATGGATAGCGCCGAAATGGTCAGATCCGCTAACTTCAAGGGGCTGTATTTCAATTTTATTATCGGAACGATGATTGGACTGATGATGATAGGGTTGACAAGCAACATCGGCATTGAATTGATAGGGATGGCGCAAAAGGATGTAGTGCTGTTTATATCTTTGTTTGCAGTGTTCAATGGTATCGGGCGTCCCGTGTTCGGATGGCTGACGGACAGGCTGTCGGCAAAGAAAGCGATGCTCTTTTCCTATGCTCAAATCATACTGGCAGCATCTTTGATGTTGCTGGCAAAAAATGGCAGTATCGTTTTATTTTTCATCGCTTTTTCCATATTTTGGTTCAATGTTGGGGGGTGGTTGGCAATAGCGCCGACTGCCACTAATAACATGTACGGGCCGAAGCACTACAGCGAAAATTATGGTGTTGTATTTACAGCATACGGAATAGGTGCTGTTTTGGGTGTGGGCAGTTCAGGCCTGTTGCTGGATACTTTCCAGAATTTCGACTACATATTCTATCTGGTAATCGTTTCATGTCTGATCGGGTATCTTTTGACGTTGCTATTTTTTAAAGCGAAATTGGGAAACAAAACGAACCTGGCGACGGTAAGCTCCTTGTTTGATTCGGCTAGCCGCAACAATGGAGACCGTAGCGCTCCGTTGGATGAACTGCGCGAAACCAACAGTAAAGCGGAAGCTGGAATCGGCACTGTAAATGATCGGTTTCCGATTGAAACCTGAAACAATAAACAAAACTCCCTGAAGAGCTCTGCACTGTTGCAGGCACTTTGGGGAGTTTTTTTGACATATTATAGATATGTTTTTAAAGCTTCGGCGATGCTTTCAAGCATAGCTAGTTCATCATTTGACGGGTTTTCCAATGTGAGTAAAGCTTCCTCGGCGCGGGCTTCCGGGTTGCCATCTGCATCTGTTGCTACATCCAGTATCAGTAGCTCGGCAAACAGATCATCCAAATCCCTTTGCGGTTGCACAAGGAATTCAAACGTACCTTCGGGATGACTTGCTTTGAACGCTTCAATTTTTTCAATCAATTCTTCTAAGTTCATATATTTCCGCCTTCTTTCTGTCCTTGTTCATTTACTGCACGGCTTATTATACATCATTCGGTCTGCGTATGTATCGCGTAACAGGTTTATAACGATCCGGAAAGCAGAATTTTGGGTTGCGGGATATATCGTTTTGAACCGGAAGCCGGTATACTGGGTAATGAGAAAATCCGTATCGCTTCGGACAAGGAAGGAGCCATCCTATCATTATGCACTATTTAAAACAATTTGCCGTTATCATCGCTATTTCAGCTATAAGCGAATTGCTGGCCATTTTCATTCCGCTGCCCATTCCGGCCAGCATCTACGGCATGTCGCTGCTGTTCTTGTTGCTGATGACAGGAGTGTTGAAGCTCAAGCAAGTTGAAAGTGCCGCCAATCTGCTGTTGGGCATCATGCCTGCGCTGTTCGTTGTGAGCGGTGCTGGGCTCATCACTTCCTACGGACAGATCGCTGAAAACTTCCTCAGCTGGGTAGCCGTCAACATCGGTTCCACCATCATGATTTTGGCGACGACCGGCCTATTGGCTCAGGGGATGATAAGAAGGAAGAAAGCGAAGGAGGCTGACGGAAATGATTGATCATCTGCTGGAGACGACAAAATATCTCGGCTTGTTCATCAGCTTGGGGGCCTTCATGATCGGCTTGAAGCTGAATAAAAAATATCCCTATGCCTTCATGAATCCTTTGCTGATCGGGACGATCCTGGTGATGGGCTTGATTCTTGTCCTGGACGTCGAAGTTGCTGTTTTTCAAAAAAGTGCGCAAGTGTTGTCCGATCTCCTGACACCGGCCACGATTTGCCTGGCTGTTCCGGTCTATCGGCAGTACAAGATTTTGCGCGAGAACAGCTGGGTTGTCTTGATCAGTTGTTTGGCGGGGATGATCAGCGGTCTGGTCACGATCATCGGCTTGGCTCTGATTCTTATGATGAGCGAAATCACGACACTGTCCACCTTGGCGCGCTCGATCACGATGGCCATCGCGTTGGATACGACCGAACTGATCGGCGGTGTCGCAGGGATCATAGTGGCAGGGGTCATCTTCGCGGGCATTTTCGGAACGGTGGTTTCCGGGCTGATTTTCAGAATCTTCAGAATCGAAGAACCGATCGCGAAAGGGTTGGCTTTGGGTGCGGCTTCCCACGCCATGGGGACAGCTGAATCGTTGAAAGCAAGCGAACTGCAGGGTGCCATGAGCAGCCTAGCGATGGTCGTATCGGGCGTCGTGATGGTGGGGTTGATCCCGCTTGCGGCGCTGTTCGTCCAGTAAGGGCAACAACTAAGGTAAAACATAAGAAGCAGCCTCTGTTAATCTAAGAGACTGCTTCTTTTTGTGCGCCGGGAAGACCGTCTTTCCATCAAGGGTTATCCGGTGCCAGACGTTGGGCTCTATGCTATACTGAACTCATAATGGGTATCAGTATCTTGAAGTTTTGTCGGGCTATTCCGGAGTCGAACGTTGCGAAAAGGACGGTGGAGAAATGGAACAAACACTGCAGGCACATATCCAATTATCAGCCGATTTGGATGTGAAATATGCGCTGTTGCCGGGTGATCCAGCCCGCGTTGAAAGAGCGAAATTACTGTTGGAGGACGCTGTCGATTTGGCGTTCAACCGTGAGTACAAGAGTGTTCTGGGGACTTATCAAGGAATGAAGGTATTGGTCATTTCCTCCGGGATCGGTGGACCATCCACAGCGATAGCCATCGAAGAGTTGGCAAGGATCGGAATAGAAGGCATCATCCGCATCGGCAGCTGCGGGTCTTTGCATCCAGCAGTGCATCTGGGCGATGTGATCATCGCGACGGCAGCGGTCAGGGATGATGGCGCCAGCAAGGCCTATGTCGATTCCGCATATCCCGCCGTTGCCGATCTGGATTTGTTGATGGATCTGCGGGCAATTGCGGAAACGGAGCGGATCCCTCATCGTTTGGGGATTGTCCGCAGCCACGACAGTTTCTACACCGCCCGTGAAGCGCAACTTACTGCTTATTGGAGCGGCAACGGCATCATCGGGTCGGATATGGAAACAGCCACGTTGTTTGTTGTTGGGGCGCTGAGGGGATTGAAGACCGCATCGCTGCTGAATGTCGTTGTCGGTCCGGAAGAAGGGATGGCGGAAGGCGTCCGTCAATTCGTTTCAGGAGAAGCGGCGACCAAGCAAGGGGAACAGAATCAAATCCAACTGGCATTATCCGCTTTCCATGCATGGCATCAGGCAAAAGGAGGAGAATAAAATGAATCCAGAAACAAAAAACAAACTGAGCTACAAGTTGTCAACGGCTTCCATCGTTTTGATCCCGATCGCGATTGGGATCAATTATCTCGGCAAATACATCGCGGGCGTATTGCGTCTGCCGCTTTGGTTGGACTCGATCGGAACGGTATTGTCCGGTATGTTGGCGGGACCGGTAATCGGTGCCGCTTCCGGGATCATCAATAACGTCATCTACGGCGTGACGGCCGATCCGATTTCGACAGTGTATGCAGTCACCAGTGCAGTCATCGGTTTGATGGCGGGTCTGTTTGCCGCTAAAGGCTGGTTCAAGGACATCAAGACCGTGCTGTTGGCAGGTTTAATCATCGGCTTGGTGGCCGCCACAGTCTCGACGCCTTTGAACATCCTCTTTTGGGGCGGACAGACCGGTAATGTCTGGGGAGATGCCCTCTACGCGTTGCTGATTTCGAATGGGCAACCGCAATGGCTGGCTTCTTTCCTGGACAGCATCGTTGTGGATGTGCCGGATAAACTAGTGACGGTTCTCATCAGTTACTTTATCTTCAGGGGCTTGCCGAAGAAACTCACGAACACTTTCCTGAAGGATGGCGCGATAGAAGAATTATAGGGGCTGATTTGAATGGATGCAATGACTTTGTATGTACCGCGCAACTCGCCGATCCATCATTTGGATCCGTTGACGAAGATGCTTTATGTCGTCGTGAGCATCGCTGCGGCCTATTTATTGGATGATCTGTGGCAAGTTGCGGCAGTCATGCTGACCAGTTTTGGTATCTTGTTGGTAGGGAAGGTATTCCGTAATATTTTGCCGGTGATTGCACTCAGTTTTTTATTGATTCTGTCGATCGTCATTGTGCAAGGTTTTTTCAATCCTGCCAACGAAACGTTACTTTATGAATTGGGCCCGATAAAATTCTACAAAGAGGGCCTGATTATAGCCTTTCGTCTGACCATGCGCGTCATCAATATGGTCAGCGCCTTTGGAGTGTTGGTGCTGACGACTTCACCGACGGAACTGGTTGAACGGCTGCAGCAGAAAGGCATGTCCCCGAAAATCGGCTACGTCATCCTTTCGGTTCTGCAGATTATCCCGCAGCTTCGGGCCACTTACGGCAAAATTCAGGATGCACAACGGTCGCGCGGGATGGAGACTGAGGGCAGCCTGTTTGTTCGGGTAAAGGCATTCTTCCCATTGTTGGGACCGGTCATCCTGAACGCCCTGAACGATACTAGGGAGAGAGCGATTGCGCTCGATGTCCGCGGCTTCGACAGGGACACTCCGAAAACCTATCTGAATGAAGCGAAGTCCTATCGTTACAGTACTTTTTTGAATATTTTGCTGTTGGTGATTCTGGCCGGTTTGATCGTTTGGAGGGTGATGGGATGAGTATCATAGAAGTGAAGGATCTGAAATATCGTTATCCCGATACGACCAAATTGGCGTTGGACGGCATCAGCTTTTCGGTCGAGGAGGGTGAATTCATCGGCCTGATCGGAAGAAACACCGCCGGCAAATCGACTTTGTGCTATGCGCTGAGCGGCTTGGTGCCGCACTTCTTCAAAGGGGCCTACGGCGGATCGGTGATGATAGCCGGTTTGGATGTGCGCACGACGGATGTGAGCGAAGTCACTGCAGCAGCCGGATTGGTGTTCGAAAACCCGTTTTCCCAGATCACCGGCTCGCGTTTTACAGTATATGAAGAAATCGCATTCGGGCTGGAAAACATGGGACTGCCGCGCGACGAAATCATCAAGCGGATCGAAGAAAGTTTGGACTTGCTGGATATCCGCAAAGTGAAGGACAAGAACCCGTTCGATCTTTCCGGCGGGCAAATGCAGCGGGTTGCGATCGCCGGTGTGGTCGCGATGAAGCCGAAAGTGCTGATATTGGATGAACCCACTTCCCAACTGGATCCGCAAGGGTCGGATGAGGTCTTCAAAGTTGTGGAAAACCTTACGAAAGAAGGCATCACCATCATCATGGCCGAGCAAAAGATGGAAAAAATTGCGCAGTACGCAGACAGGGTCCTGCTTTTGGACGATGCCAAGTTGATCGCGTATGATACGCCCGAAGCTATTTTTTCGCGCGAGGACTTGGCGTCTCTGGGCGTACAGCCGCCCGCCGTGACCGCGATCGCCCGCCATTTGAACAAGCGGAAGGCTAATGGGCATTATCCTGTGGAATTGGATGAGCTGAAAGGCTTGCTTGCGGAAGAAGGTGTCCCTCATGAATAAACTGGAAATAGAGAAGCTGCATTTTGCATACGACAAAACAACCCCCGTCATAAAAGACATTAATCTGGTGCTGGACGACCGCAAAACCGCCATCATCGGACAGAACGGCTCGGGAAAAACCACCTTCGTAAAACTGCTGAAGGGACTTTTGCGTCCCGATTCCGGCAGGATCCTGCTGGACGGGATCGACTTAAAAACTTTGACGGTTGCCCAGATATCCAAGAAGATTGGTCTGGTTTTTCAGAACCCCGATGACCAGATTTTCAAGAATACGGTTTTGGATGAAGTGATGGTCGGTCCGTTGAACATCGGACTTTCTTTGGATGAGGCAAGAGCCAGTTCACGCGCGGCATTGGCTCAAGTAGAATTGGTGGATGTCGAGAAAGTGAATCCATACGACCTCAATCTGGCGCAAAGAAAGATGGTGGCGTTGGCTTCGATTTTAGCGATGGACACGCCCATCGTCATTTTCGATGAACCCACGATGGGGCAGGACGCTACTGGGAAAGCAATCATCAAAAAAGTGATCGAAAACCTGCAGGCAGAAGGGAAAGCCGTACTGTGCATTCTGCATGACATGGATTTTGCGGCTGCAGTTTTTGAACGCGTCGTCGTCTTCAGCCAAGGGCAATTGCTGCTCGAAGGCGGTGCAAGGGAAGTCTTCAGCAAAAAAGACCTTCTGCAGCAAGCCTATCTGGATCAACCCCAAGCCATGAAAATCGCGCAAGCTTTGGGAATGCAAGGGTATCTTTTGAGCGTTGAAGAAGTGATATCCGCTTTGGAGAAACCATGATTTCAGCAAAGGACCGAAATAGTGGAATTGTACCTTGCGGATTGTAAAGAGGAGACGGAATCATCTGCGGAAACTCTGTCAGCTATCAATAAAACACATACAGCAATAGGGCTCTTTGCGAGTTCGTATTGTTGCGTGTGTTTTTTTTGATGGGAAGGTTGTTCTGCCATGAAAAGCAGCTCATAAACGGATGGTATACAAGTGAACTATTTAGCGGTAAAATAGTTTTAGTTTGAATACATGGGGGCGTAAGATTTATGAGAGAAAAGAAAAATCTGCTGATCAGCTTGTCCAAGCTGTCGAAAGTGTATCGGGCAGAAGTGAAGGTAGAGATGTCCGCTTCGGATTTTTCTCCGAACGAGTTGGATCTGATCACCTTTTTGTCAAATAACGAAATGGACACATCCAAAGAAATAGCAGATTTCCTGGGACTATCAAAGTCTTTGATTGCCAGATCGGTCGATTCGCTTGTCGCAAAAGGGTACTTGGAGACAAACGTTGATGAGGGAGACCGTCGCTATATTCATCTTGTATTGACTGATCGGGCAAAGCCGATAGCGGACCGATTACGGAATATCCGGAAACAGTTTATCGCGTCGATGACAGAAGGAATCAATCAAGAACAGTTCACGCAGTTTGAAGCGACGCTTGAAAAAATGGTAGCGAATGTGGAACGGAAGAAGGAGGAGTAATCGTGCAAGAATTAAAAGGATCACGCATGGGGACGGAGAAAATCCCTAAACTGATGATGGAACTGGCCATACCGAGCATTATTGCCCAAGTCATCAATATTCTTTACAACATTGTGGATAGGATGTACATCGGACATATACCCGATGTAGGGGCTGTTGCATTGACTGGGTTGGGAATCAGCGCACCGCTTGTGCTGATCATTTCTGCGTTCAGCAGTTTTGCCGGAGGTGGCGGGGCTCCTTTGGCGGCCATTGCGTTAGGCAAGAACGACAAAAATGAGGCCGAAAAAATCCTCGGAAATGCTTTTTCCATGCTCACGCTCATGGCAGTCGTTTTGACTATTGTCTTTACCTTGATCAAAGAGCCATTATTATATTTATTCGGTGCCAGTGATGTTACTTTCAATTATGCGAATGACTATACTTCCATCTATATAATGGGCACAATTTTTGTACAATATGCATTAGGCCTGAATCTATTTATAACCAGTCAAGGAAAAACAAAAAACGCTATGTTTTCAGTACTGATTGGAGCTATTGCCAATATTATCCTGGATCCGATTTTTATTTTCGGTTTTGATATGGGAGTTCAGGGCGCTGCGATTGCAACAGTCATTTCCCAAACCCTGAGTGCGATCTACGTCCTCCGATTCTTGACGTCCGAGCATTCGATTATCCGGATCCGCAAGAAGAATATGGGGCTAGAGATTGGGCTGATAAAGAGAATTGTTTCCTTGGGAATTTCGCCATTCATCATGCAAGCGACCGAAAGTGCGATTGTGATTGTCTTCAATACAGGACTGCTGAAATACGGCGGCGATCTTTATGTTGGTTCCATGACAATCATGCAAAGCATCATGCAATTGCTGACAGTGCCTGTACAAGGTTTTACGCAAGGTGTTCAACCAATCATCAGCTATAATTATGGAGCAGGGAATTACAAGCGTGTGCGAGAAACTGTGCGCCATTCCATGAAGGTAACGGTTGGACTTACAGTCTCCTACTTTTTATTGGTGCTGTTCGTGCCGGGTCTGTTCGCACGCATCTTTACGACAAATTCGGATTTGTTGACTTTAGTCACCCGTGTTCTGCCGATTTACATGGGCGGAATGTGGCTGTTCGGAGTGCAGATGAGCGCGCAAATGTTTTTTGTCGGTGTGGGGGAGGCGAAAAAATCACTTTTCATTGCTCTTTTGCGCAAAGTGATCATCCTGATTCCGTTGGCGCTTATCTTACCCAACTATTTTGATGTGATGGGAATCTATTACTCGGAACCGATAGCGGATATCCTGTCTGCAACGACATCCGGCATCCTTTTGTATATGACTTTGAGGAAATTGCCGGGGTGAAGATCCTGGCTGCGATGCATCTTTTTCTGGATAATAAGGATGAAGAAAAACCGGACTGAGCCGAAACGGGACAGTCTGGTTTATTTGCAGAGTTAGCTGGTGTCCCAAAAAGTTCAAAAAAAATAATTGACAATGACAGGAGAAGAGTGATAGTATAAATGAGTTGTCTGAAGTGCCGAGCAATTAAATGCAAGAAAGATATTGACAGGCTGACTTCGGAATGATATTATATAAAAGTTGCTGCTCGGGATATTTCGAACCAAGAATAATAAGAATAAATAATTCAAAAAAGTTCTTGACGAAATCGGAAAGTTGCGATATTATGAATAAGCTGTCACGTAACAAGTGATGCGCGATTGGCCTTTGAAAACTGAACAAAGAATGAACGAACCAAATGTGCAGGGAGCTTAGACTTCGGTCGAGGCAAACGAAGGCGATACGTAGTATCGCAAACATAAAGTCAGCAAGAAATTAAGAGCTTTTCAGCTTTTCATGAGGGTTTCTGTACAAGAGCCCACATTACATGAGAGTTTGATCCTGGCTCAGGACGAACGCTGGCGGCGTGCCTAATACATGCAAGTCGAACGGTTTTCTCTATGGAAGCTTGCTTCCACTGAGAAGATAGTGGCGAACGGGTGAGTAACACGTGGGTAACCTGCCCATAAGAGGGGGATAACATCCGGAAACGGGTGCTAATACCGCATAGTTTTTTTGATCGCATGATCGAGAAAGGAAAGACGGCCTTTGTGCTGTCGCTTATGGATGGACCCGCGGCGTATTAGTTAGTTGGTGAGGTAATGGCTCACCAAGACGATGATACGTAGCCGACCTGAGAGGGTGATCGGCCACATTGGGACTGAGACACGGCCCAAACTCCTACGGGAGGCAGCAGTAGGGAATCTTCCGCAATGGACGAAAGTCTGACGGAGCAACGCCGCGTGAGTGAAGAAGGTTTTCGGATCGTAAAACTCTGTTGTCAGAGAAGAACAAGTTGGAGAGTAACTGCTCCAGCCTTGACGGTATCTGACCAGAAAGCCACGGCTAACTACGTGCCAGCAGCCGCGGTAATACGTAGGTGGCAAGCGTTGTCCGGATTTATTGGGCGTAAAGCGAGCGCAGGCGGTTCCTTAAGTCTGATGTGAAAGCCCACGGCTCAACCGTGGAAGGTCATTGGAAACTG